>NZ_JBEYVX010000155.1:0-7607 GCF_040644195.1 Streptomyces sp. NPDC047014
GGGGGGGGGGGGGGGGGGGGGGGGGGGGGGGGGGGGGGGGGGCGGGGGGGGGTGCCGCTGCGCGGAGCTGCTCCCCGCCCCGCCCTTTCGCCGTTTCCCGGGGCTCCGCCCCGGACCCCGCGCCTCAGACGCCGGCGTGGCTGAAAAACCTCAGTACGGGTGGACTCCTACCGGGTGGGCCGGTGGGGGGCCGTAGCCCTCGGCCACGCGGAGGTGGTAGGTGGCGCGGTCGATGACCTCCAGGCCGACGATCTCCCACGGCGGCAGCTGGGCCGAGGAGCGGTGCTCGCCCCACAGGCGCAGGGCGACGGCGGCCGCGTCGTGCAGGTCGCGGGCCTCCTCCCAGTAGCGGATCTCCGCGTGGTCGTCCGCGTACCGGCTCGTCAGCAGGAAGGGATGGTCGTGGGCCAGCTGCTCCAGCCCGCGCCGGACCTCGGACAGCGGGGCCGGTTTACCGGAGACGCTCAGGGTCACGTGCCACAGCCGCGAGCCGTTGTCCTGCTCGTGGCCGCCGCCGTCACCGTCCCCCGGCCCGACGCTGGTCAGCGCTCGTCTCACCAGCCGCCTCCTGTCTCCACCACGTGTGTCCGCCCGCTCCGTTCTTCACAGTTGACCAGTCCCCGGGCGGCCGCGCTGCGCTTTTGCAGAACCTCAGCCCTGCAGCAGGACCAGATCGTCACGGTGGACGACCTCCCGTTCGTACGCGGGTCCGAGTTCCCGTGCGAGCTCGCGAGTGGAGCGCCCGAGGAGCTGCGGGAGCTCCTTGGCGTCGAAGTTGACGAGGCCCCGCGCGACGGCCCGGCCGTCGGCCGCGCGGAGCTCCACCGGGTCCCCGGCGACGAAGTCCCCCTCGACGCCCGCGATGCCCGCGGGCAGCAGCGAGCTGCCGCGCTCGGTGACCGCGCGGACGGCTCCGTCGTCCAGCACGAGGTGGCCCCGCGGGGTGGAGGCGTGCTGCAGCCAGAGCAGCCGGTCGGCGGAGCGGCGGCCGGTGGCGTGGAACAGGGTGCCGGTGACGCGGCCCGCGAGGGCGTCGGCGGCCTGGCTGGCGGAGGTGAGCACCACCGGGATGCCGGCGGCGGCCGCGATCCGGGCCGCCTCGACCTTGGTGACCATGCCGCCGGTGCCCACGCCCGCCTTGCCCGCGCTGCCGATGGAGACGTGCGCGATGTCCTCGGGGCCGTGGACCTCGTCGATACGGGTGGTGCCGGGCTGGGAGGGGTCTCCGTCGTAGAGGCCGTCCACGTCGGAGAGGAGGACGAGGAGGTCCGCGCGGACCAGGTGGGCGACGAGGGCGGCGAGCCGGTCGTTGTCGCCGAAGCGGATCTCGTCCGTGGCGACGGTGTCGTTCTCGTTGACGACGGGCAGGGCTCCCATGGCCAGCAGCTGGTCCAGGGTGCGGTAGGCGTTGCGGTAGTGCGCGCGGCGGCTGGTGTCGTCGGTGGTGAGCAGCACCTGGCCGACCCGGACGCCGTACCGGGCGAAGGAGGCGGTGTAGCGGGCGACGAGGAGGCCCTGGCCGACGCTGGCGGCGGCCTGCTGGCGGGCCAGGTCCTTGGGGCGGCGGCGCAGGCCGAGCGGGGAGAGCCCGGCGGCGATGGCTCCGCTGGAGACGAGGACGATCTCCTTCTCCCCGCCGCTGCGGGCCTTGGCCAGGACGTCGACGAGCGCGTCCACCCGGTCGGCGTCGAGTCCGCCCGCCGCGGTGGTCAGGGAGGAGGAGCCGACCTTGACCACGATCCTGCGGGCGTCCACGACACCTTGCCTAGCCGCTGACACGTCTGTCCCCTTGCCCCTTGCCGAATGCCTGCCACCTCAATCTAAGGGGTGGCCCGCCGGGGCCGCGCCGGGGTTTCAGACCGTGGACGAGGTCCTGGCCTGCCCCTGAGCCCGTTCCTCCGCGGCCTTCCGGGCGGCGCCGGGCACCAGGATCCTGCGGGAGAGCAGGAAGGTGAACGGGATGGCCACGACGGCCGCGACCAGCGGCGCGATCCGGGTGTCCAGGCCGGCCCAGGTCACCAGGGCGTAGAGGCCGGCCGACTGGATCACGTAGTTGGTGACATTGGTCAGCGGGAAGAGGAAGAACTTCTTCCAGGTCGGCCGTGTGCGGTAGGTGAAGTAGGTGTTCATGAAGAACGAGCCGACCATCGCCAGGACGAAGGCCAGCGAGTACGCCGCGAAGTAGGGCATCCAGGGGTGCAGCAGCAGGTAGATGCCGAAGAAGGTGCCGGTGTTGACCGCGCCCACCAGGGCGAACCGGAAGACCTGGCCGAGCTGTTCCCTGCGGCTCATCGGGCGCTGCGCTCCACGATCTCCGGCTGCGCCGCCGGGGTGACGGGGCCGTTGCGCGGCAGCGGGTCGGCCCCGTGGGACTCCTTGACCAGGAAGTGCGGGCGGCGCTTGGTCTCGTAGTAGATGCGTCCGATGTACTCGCCGATGAGGCCCAGCATGATCAGCTGGACGCCGCCGAGCCCTGTGATGATGGCCACGAGGGTGACATAGCCCGGGGAGTCGACCCCGTGGGTGATCGCCATGACGGTGATCCACAGGGCGTAGAGGCCGGTGAGGGCGACCAGGGACACGCCGAACCAGATCCCGACGCGCAGCGGCCGGTTGTTGAAGGAGATCAGGCCGTCCATGCCGTAGTTCAGCAGGGCGCCGAACTTCCACTTGGTCTCGCCGGCCTCGCGCTGGGCGTTGCGGTAGTCGAAGTGGACGGTGTCGAAGCCGATCCAGGAGAAGAGGCCCTTGGAGAAGCGGTTGTACTCCGGCAGGGAGAGCAGGGCGTCGACGGCAGGGCGGGAGAGCATGCGGAAGTCGCCGACGCCGTCGGTGAGCTCCACGTCGACCCAGCGGTTCACCCCGCGGTAGTAGAGGCGGCTGAGCACGGAGCGCAGCTTCCTGTCGCCCTCGCGGGTGCGGCGGGCGATGATCTGGTCATGGCCCTGGCGGTAGTGCTCCAGCATGGTCGCGATGAGCTCCGGCGGGTGCTGCAGGTCCGCGTCCATGATCACGACGGCGTCGCCGGTGGCCTCGCGCAGGCCGGCGAGCATGCCGGCCTCCTTGCCGAAGTTGCGGCTGAAGGAGACGTAGCGGGTCCGGTCCCCGTGTTCGGCGGCGATGGTGCGGAGCTTGCCGAGGGTGCCGTCGCGGCTGCCGTCGTCGACGTAGCAGATCTCGTACTCGACGGGCAGGGCGTCCAGGACCCTGCGGATCTCCGCGTCGAAGCTGTCGATGACGGCTTCTTCGTTGTAGCAGGGGACAACTACGGACAGCTTGGTCATGAACACTTCCTGCTGGATCCGAACGGGTGATTGTCGGCGACCGACCCGCCCCCCACCTCTTCCTTAGAAGTATGCACGGCGAGGCGCCACCGAGAGTCGTCCTGCGGGAGCCGGCGGCGACACACGGTAGCTTTGACGGGATAAGCGGAATGAGCGGAACGAAACGAATCGAAGGGATCGAGGTGCACGTGCCCGACGTCTCCGTGGTCGTCATCGTCTACAACGACGCAGAGCGTCTGTCGACAGCAGTCCAGTCGGTTCTCGACCAGACACTCCAGGGTGTCGAGGTCGTGATCGTCGACGACTGCAGCAAGGACCGCTCCTACGCGGTCGCCCAGGAACTGGAGGCCGCGCACCCGGACAGGGTCCGCGCCTTCCGGCTGCCCGAGAACAGCGGCGGCTGCGGCGCGCCCCGCAACCACGGCATCCAGCAGGCCACCGGCACCTATGTGATGTTCCTCGACAGCGACGACGTCCTGGAGCGCAACGCCTGCCGCAACATGCTGGACGCGGCCGAGCGGACCGGATCCGACCTGGTCTCGGGCATGTGCGTCCGCGTGCACCTCGACAACCGGTGGGGCAAGACCACCGAGTGGTACCCCTGGATCTACTCGCGCACGCGCACGCTGGAGTCGATCACCGAGTACCCCGACCTGCTGGTCTACGACACCCTCTCCACGAACAAGTGCTACCGGCGCGCGTTCCTGCTGGAGCAGGGCCTGGAGTTCCCGGTCGGCATCCACTACGAGGACCTGCTGTTCTCCGCCCAGGCGTATGTGGCCGCCCGCCGCATCACCCTGATCCCGAACCACGTCTACTACTGGAACGTGGTCGAGAAGGCCGACGCCAAGTCGATCAGCAACCGGCGCCACGAGATCGCGAACTTCGTCCACCGGATGGAGATCCACCGCCGCGTCGACGAGCTGCTGGCGGCCGAGGGCCACACGGACATCAAGTCCGCGAAGGACGCCAAGTTCCTCAAGCACGACCTGGTGCTGCACCTGCGCGACCTGCCGCTGCTGAGCGACGCGTACCGCCAGGAGTTCGCCCGCCTCGCCAACGGCTACCTCGCCGGCATCGACCCGGCGGCGTACGAGCACGTCACGCACCTCCAGGCGATCTGCGCCTACCTGCTGGGCAAGGAGGACTGGGACAACCTGCTCCCGGCCGCCGACGCCATGACCAACAAGGGCCGCCTGACCTCCCCGCTCGCCGAGCGCGACGGCCGGATCTACTGGTGCGGGCGGCACATCGACGGACCCGACGCCGCCGAGGCCCGCCGCATACTGGACGTCACCGACCAGGCGTTCCACACCACCCCGCTGCACTCCCTCACCCTGGGCAACCGGCTCACCTCCTACGAGGACGACGGCCGCGGCACCGTCTCCCTCGCCGGTACGGTCGTCAACCCGCTCGGCCGGATCTCCACCGACGCGGCCCTGTCCGCCACCCTCGAACTGCGGGCCCGCCGGCAGATCGGGGTGCGCTCGTTCAGCTTCCCGGTGGACACCGTCCGCCACTCGGGTGACACGATCGAGTGGAGCACCACCGCCGACATCGGCCGCACCGTCCGCCCCCTCGGCATCATCGACGCCGTCTGGGACGTCCGCCTCAGGCTCACCGCCGGCGGCGAGCGCATCATCACCCGCGTCTCGCTCGGCGGCCTCGACCTGGACTCGGCGGCCCGGCTGCGCGTCCGGCCGCGGCTGACCCGGCTGGTCTCCGACCGCTTCGCGGCCCAGATGACCAAGAAGGGCAACCTCTCCTACGTCCTGGCCGCCGAGGGCGCCGCCGCCGTCCGCACCCAGTCGCTGATCAACAACGCCATACAGGGCAAGGCGGCGAACGTGGTCAAGCGCGGCCTGCGCAAGGCGCTGCGCGCCCGCCGGAACATCGGCTCCGGCGAGCAGAAGGTGAAGATCTACCACGAGGTCTTCTCGAAGCTGCCGGTCAAGAAGGGCACGGTCGTCTTCGAGAGCCACATGGGCAAGCAGTACAGCGACAGCCCCAAGGCCATCTACGAGGAGATGGTCCGCCAGGGCGTGCCCTTCGAGGCGGTGTGGTCCTACGCGGGCGCCCGCCCCACCGGCTTCCCCAAGGAGGCCACCCTGGTACGGCGCTGGAGCTGGCCGTACCTGCGCGCGCTGGCCCAGGCCGAGTACTGGGTCGACAACCAGGGCTTCCCGCTGGCCCTCGCCAAGCGCCCGGGGACCACGTACATCCAGACCTGGCACGGCTCGGCCCTCAAGCGGATGGGCTTCCACGAGCCGCGCACCAAGGCGCAGGGGCGTCCCGGGCAGGCCCGGTTCCAGGCGGCGGTGGACCGCTTCGACCACTTCCTGATCCGCTCCGAGCACGACGCCCGCACCCTCGCCAAGGGCTTCCGGCTCCGCGACGAGGTGCTGCTGCGCACCGGCTACCCGCGCAACGACGCCCTGGTGGCGGCCCACCGCGAGGAGATGGACAGCGGGGAGCGCGTGCGCGGGCCGCTCGCCGCAGAGCTGGGCCTCGACCCCGGCAAGAAGGTCCTGCTGTACGCGCCGACCTTCCGGGCGGGCGCGGACGGCGCGGTGGAGGGCTTCTCCTTCCCCTTCGACGTGGAGGAGTTCGCGGACCGGCTCGGCGACCGCTTCACGCTGCTGGTGCGCACCCACTACCTCAACAGCGTCTCGCTGCCGCCGTCCGTCGCGGGCCGCGTCGTCGACGTCTCCCGCCACCACGACATCACCCCGCTGCTGGCCCTCGCCGACGGGCTCATCACGGACTACTCCTCGGTGATGTTCGACTACGCGGTCCTGGACCGGCCGATGGTGTTCTTCGCGTACGACTACGAGAAGTACGCCACCGACATCCGCGGCACCTACTTCGACCTCAAGGAGAAGGCCCCGGGCCCGGTCGTGGCCACCGCGGACGAACTCCTGCAGTCGCTGGCCGCCTTCGAGGAGGCGGACGCCAAGTACGCGGAGGCCAGGCAGCGTTTCCTGGCCGAGTTCGGCGAGTACGACCGCGGGGACGCCGCCCGCCAGATCGTCGGGAAGTTCTTCACCGGGAGCGGCAAGTGAGCCGGGACATCTTCATCGTCTCCAACAGCGTCGACGAGCTCGGCGGCGTGACCACCTGGTCGCACCAGATGGCCCGGCAGTTCAGCGACCGCGGCCACACCGTGCACCTCGTCGGCATCGCCCCGGTCGCGGAGGAGATCCGGCAGAAGCTGCCGGAGGGCCTGCCCTACGAGATGACCACGCTCTACGACACCCACCCGCCCTCCGCCCGCCGGCTGAGCGGGATCAAGGGCCGGCTGAACGCGCCCGAGCGGCGCCGCCAGGCGGCCCGGCGGGCGCAGATGCGGGCCAAGGCGGAGCGGCTGAGCGAGCTGCTGCGCGCGGCCCGGCCCGGCGGGGTGGTCATCGTCACCCAGGTGTGGGCGATGGAGTGGGTGGCGCTCGCGGACACCAAGGGGCTCACCGTCATCGGGATGAGCCACGAGTCCTTCGAGGCCAGCCAGAAGTCCACCCGCGGCGAGCGGGTCCGCCGCCACTACGCGCAGGTGGACCGGATGCTGGTGCTGACCCCGGAGGACGCCGACCTCTGGATCCGCTCGGGCATGGAGAACGTCGGCAGCATGCCGAACCCGCTGCCGTTCATGCCCGACGAGCCCGCGCCGCGCACCGAGCGGGCCGTGGCCTGCGTGGGCCGCCTCGCCTTCGAGAAGGGCATCGACCTGCTGCTCGACGCGTGGGCCGACGCGGCGCCGCTGCACCCCGACTGGGTGCTGCGGATCTACGGCGCCGGCCTGGAGGAGCCCGTGCTGCGGGCCCACTGCACCTCGCTCGGCCTGGACGACTCGGTGCGGTGGGAGGGCAGCACGGACGATGTGCTGGGGGCGCTGCGCTCGGCCTCGGTCTTCGCGCAGGCTTCGCGCGCCGAGGGCTTCCCGATCACCCTGCTGGAGGCGATGGCGGCGGGCCTTCCCGTGGCCGCCTTCGACTGCGCGCCGGGCGTCCGGGAGATCGTCGAGCACGGCGAGGACGGGCTGCTGGCCCGGCTGGGCAACACCATGGAGCTGGCGGGGCACCTGCACGCCCTGATGTCCGACCGCGAGCTGCGCGACCGGCTCGGGGACAACGCCTTCCGCTCGGTGCGGCGTTACTCGGCCCACGAGATCACCGACCGGTGGGAGGAGCTGTTCTCCTTCCTGGAGCGCTGACGGCAGAGCCCGTCCCGCACACCACGAGAGCCGCCCGCCCCCGCGGGGTGCGGGGGGGGGGGGTGGGGGCGGGCGGGGGGGGGGGCCGGCAGGCGGGCGTTGGGGGCGGGTTGTTT
>NZ_JBEYVX010000156.1:0-7360 GCF_040644195.1 Streptomyces sp. NPDC047014
GGGCCCCCGCGGGCGTGCCGGGACCCCGCTCCGCCAGCCGGCGGGGCGGGGTTCCGCGCGAGGCGGGACTACGGCGCCCGGTCCGCCTGCGGCGACGGGGACGGGGCCGGAGCCGCCGGCTCCGGGGACTCCTGGAAGTTCACCCGGCCCATGTGGCGGTTCATCGACTTCATCAGGGCCCACACGCCGATGGCCAGGGCCGCGAACACGATGAAGCCCAGGACGCCGGGCGTCACCTTGTTCTTGTCGAAGGTGTCACCCGCCAGCGGGAGGAGCTGGGTCAGTGCTGCCTGCGTAGCGCTCATAGCTACGCATTCTCCCGGATGCCCGCGAAGAGGTCGGACTCGGGGAGGGAGGTGTCGACGAGCGACTTGGCGAGCTCGTACTCCTCCGTCGGCCAGACCTCCCTCTGGAGGTCCATCGGGACGCGGAACCAGCCGCCGTCCGGGTCGATCTGCGTGGCGTGCGCGATGAGGGCCTTGTCACGGATCTCGAAGAAGTCCGCGCACGGGATGTGCGTGGTCAGCGTCCGCTCCTTGCGCTCGAACTCCTTCCACCGCTCCAGCCACTCGCCGTACGGGGACTCCAGCCCGCGCGCGAGCATCGCCTCGTGCAGGGCGATGGTGCGCGGCTTGTTGAAGCCCTGGTTGTAGTACAGCTTGCGCGGCTGGTAGGCGGGGCCGAACTCCGCCTCGGGGTACTTCTCCGTGTCGGCCGCGCCGTCGAAGGCCACCATCGTGATCTTGTGGGTCATGATGTGGTCGGGGTGCGGGTAGCCGCCGTTCTCGTCGTAGGTGGTGATCACCTGCGGCTTGAAGGCGCGGATCTTCTTCACCAGCTCGCCGGCCGCCTCCTCCACGTCCACGAGGGCGAAGCACCCCTCGGGCAGCGGCGGCAGCGGGTCGCCCTCCGGGAGCCCGGAGTCGACGTAGCCCAGCCACTCCTGCTCGACGCCGAGGATCTCGCGCGCCTCGTCCATCTCCCTGGCGCGGACCTCGTGGATGTTCTCCTCGATGTACTTGTCGCCCTGGAGCTTGGGGTTCAGCACCGAGCCCCGCTCACCGCCGGTGCAGGTGACCACCAGCACCGGGATCCCCTCGGACACGTACTTGGCCATCGTGGCCGCGCCCTTGCTCGACTCGTCGTCGGGGTGGGCGTGGACGGCCATCAGTCGAAGCTGCTCGGTCAAAACAGGATCCTCTGCGAATCGGCGCGACACTCGGCTTCTATAGTGACCGAACTGGGGGACGGAAAATTCCACGGGTCGCCCGCCCTCCCCAGCGAGAGGAAAAGATCATGAGCGCGGTACGCGAAGGACTGCCCGAGGGCCGGTACGGCCGGTCGGCGGACGAGCGTACGGACCGGAAGCTCAAGATCATCGGATCCGTGCTGGGTGCGGGCCTGCTGGGGCTCATCGGCTGGATCGGCTGGGACTATGTCGCGGGCCAGAGCGTGAGCGCCGAAGTGATCAAGTACCAGGTGGTCTCGGACACCGAGGTCAAGGTGCATCTGGAGGTCCGCAAGGACGCCTCCGCCACCGGTGTGTGCACGATGAGCTCGCAGAACGAGGAACACGCCGAGGTGGGCCGCGCGGACTTCACCTTCGCGCAGTCGGAGTCGCGGGTGGACGAGGTGGTGTCCCTGCGGACGACCGGCCGTGCCACCATGATCGAGCTGGTGGGATGCCAGCCGGCGGCCTCGTCCCGCTGAATCCGGCCGCGTCACGCCGTCTCCGGGTGAGGCCCCGCCGAGGAGTGGAACCGCGCCCGACGGGGCATTGAGCCCGTGGGGTCCTCCCCCTTTTCTTCCCGAATTGTTAGGCTCGTGGTTTCGCCCGCCGCAGGCAGGCATGTAGTCCCATGTACCGACGAGGAGCACCCGTGACCCAGACGAGCGAAAGCGTCACCTGGCTGACCCAGGCGGCGTACGACCAGCTGAAGGCGGAGCTGGACTACCTCTCTGGTCCCGCCCGCACGGAGATCGCCACGAAGATCGCCGCCGCCCGCGAAGAGGGCGACCTGCGCGAGAACGGTGGCTACCACGCGGCCAAGGAGGAGCAGGGCAAGCAGGAGCTCCGGGTGCGCCAGCTCACGCAGCTCCTGGAGAACGCCAAGGTCGGCACCGCGCCCGCGTCCGACGGCGTGGTGGCCCCCGGCACCCTGATCACCATCGCCTTCGACGGCGACGAGGACGACACGATGGAGTTCCTGCTGGCGTCCCGCGAGTACGCCTCGTCGGACTTCGAGACGTACTCCCCGCAGTCCCCGCTGGGCGCCGGTGTGCTCGGCAAGGCGATCGGCGAGAACGCCGAGTACGAGCTGCCGAACGGCAAGACCGCCTCGGTGAAGATCCTGGACGTCAAGCCCTTCACCGGCTGACCCTCCCCCACCACGCCCCCAATGCCCGGCCGGATCCCTCCGGCCGGGCATCGCCGCGTACGGGGCGTGGGCTACGCCGTCGCCGAGCGGTACTTGCGCACCGACAGGGTCCGGAAGACGAAGATGATCAGGACCGACCAGATCAGGGATGCCCAGATCGGGTGTTGCATCGGCCAGGCGTCCGGGACCGGGTAGCCCGGGGGGAGGTTGCCGAAGAGTTCGCGGCATGCCTGGACGGTGGCGCTGAACGGGTTCCACTCGGCGATGGTCCGCAGGAACGTCGGCATGTTCTCGGAGGGGACGAAGGCGTTCGAGATGAACGTCAGCGGGAAGAGCCAGATCAGCCCGCCCGAGGTGGCCGCCTCCGGGGTGCGTACCGACAGGCCGATGAGGGCGCCGATCCAGGAGAAGGCGTAGCCGAGGAGGAGCAGCAGCCCGAAGCCGGCCAGGACCTCACCGAGGCTCGTGTGGGTGCGCCAGCCGACGAGCAGGGCCACGATCGCGAGCACGATGACGGTGAGCGTGGTCTGGACGAGGTCGGCGAGGGTGCGCCCGGTCAGTACCGCGCCGCGGGCCATGGGCAGCGAGCGGAAGCGGTCGATCAGACCCTTGTGCATGTCGTCCGCGATGCCCGCGCCGGAGCCCGCCGTGGCGAAGGTGACGGTCTGGGCGAAGATGCCGGCCATCAGGAACTCGCGGTAGGCGGCGGGCGAGGTGCTGCCGCCGACGCTGATGGAGCCGCCGAAGACATAGCTGAACAGGACGACGAACATCACCGGCTGGATGACCCCGAAGATGATCACTTCGGGAATCCGGGACATACGGATCAGATTGCGCTTGGCGATCACGAGGGAGTCGGTGACGCTCTGGACCACGCCGCCGCGCGGTCTCGGCGCCGCCAGGTCCTGGGTGGGGGTCGTGAGGGTCACTTCGCCGCCTCCTTCCGGGCCGGGCCTCGGCCTTTGGACCCGCCTGCCGCGCCGCCCGCCGCACCGGCCTCGCCGTTCTCCTCGGCCGCCAGGTCCGCCGCGTGCCCGGTCAGGGAGATGAACACGTCGTCCAGGGTCG
This sequence comes from Streptomyces sp. NPDC047014, assembly GCF_040644195.1. NCBI lineage: Bacteria > Bacillati > Actinomycetota > Actinomycetes > Kitasatosporales > Streptomycetaceae > Streptomyces > Streptomyces sp. NPDC047014. The sequence continues at coordinate 3,447 of NZ_JBEYVX010000156.1, forward strand.
GGCGGCGCAGCCCGATGTCGTCGATCTCGATGCCCCGGCCGTCCAGTTCGCGGATGACCTCGGCGAGCAGCTTGGCCCCGCCCGCCACCGGCACGGTCAGCTTGCGGGTGTGCTCCTCGACGGTGGTCTCGCCCTTGCCGAAGCCCGCCAGCACCGCGCGGGCGGAGGCGATGTGCTCGCGCTCGTGCACGACGACCTCCACGCGCTCCCCGCCCGTCCGGGCCTTGAGCTCGTCGGAGGTGCCCCGGGCGATGACCTTCCCCTGGTCGACCACGCAGATGTCGTGCGCGAGGTGGTCGGCCTCCTCCAGGTACTGGGTGGTCAGCAGCAGGGTGGTGCCGCCCGCGACGAGTTCCTGGATGATCCCCCACAGCTGCTGGCGGTTGCGGGGGTCGAGGCCCGTGGTCGGCTCGTCCATGAACATCACGGGCGGGCTGACGACGAGGGCGGCCGCGAGGTCGAGCCGCCTGCGCATCCCGCCCGAGTACGTCTTGGCCGTGCGGTCGGCGGCGTCGGAGAGGTTGAAGCGCTCCAGCAGCTCGGCGGCGCGGGCCTTCGCCGCCCTGGCCCTCATCTGGTAGAGGCGGCCGACCATCTGGAGGTTCTCACGGCCGGTCAGATACTCGTCCACGGCGGCGAACTGGCCCGACAGACCTATCGCGCGGCGGACTTCGTTGGGGTGCTTGAGGACGTCGATCCCGGCGACGACCGCCTTGCCGCTGTCGGGTCTCAGGAGGGTGGTCAGGACGCGCACGGCCGTGGTCTTGCCCGCTCCGTTGGGGCCGAGCAGACCGAGGACGGTGCCTTCGGGGACATCGAGGTCCACGCCGTCCAGTGCCCGTACGTCGCCGAAGGTCTTCACCAGACCTTCGGCATAGATAGCGCCTGGCATGTGGATTCTCCCAGGGTGAAGAGAGCCGGTGAATCAAGCTGTTCAGGGCATTTCTACGCAAATCCTAGGGGCGCCGGGCAGGCTCCGCCCGGCCGGACGGGGACACCGCCTAGCTCATCACCTTGTATCCCGCGCCGTGCAGCGATCGCGCGACTTCCGCGCAGTGCTCCGGGCCCTTCGTCTCCAGTTGCAGCTCCACCTCCACCTCCGTGAGCCCCAGACGCGGATCGGTGCGGACATGGCTCACGTCCAACACGTTCGCATCCACCACTGACAACACCCCCAGCAGCCCGGCCAGGGCGCCCGGCCGGTCGGCCACGCGCAGCCGCAGCGACAGGTAGCGCCCGGCGGCCGCCATGCCGTGGCGCAGGATCCGCTGGAGCAGCAGCGGGTCGACATTGCCGCCGGACAGCACGGCCACCACCGGGCCGGCCCCGTACCGCTCGGGCTCGCTCAGCAGCGCCGCGACCGTACTGCACCCCGCCGGTTCGACGACCAGCTTGGCCCGCTCCAGGCAGAGCAGCAGCGCGCTGGAGAGGGCGTCCTCGGACACGGTGCGGACATCGTCGACAAGATCAGCGATGATCTTGAAGGGGACATCGCCGGGGCGGCCCACCTTGATGCCGTCGGCCATGGTGGCGGGCTCGTCGACCGACACCGGATGCCCGGCCAGCAGCGAGGGCGGGTACGCGGCGGCGCCCGCCGCCTGGACGCCGACGATCCGCACATCGGGGCGGAGCGCCTTCACGGCCACGGCGATCCCGGCGGCCAGTCCGCCGCCGCCCATGCCGACGAGGATCGTACGGACCTCCGGGCACTGCTCCAGGATCTCCAGGCCCACCGTGCCCTGGCCCGCGACGATGTCGTGGTGGTCGAAGGGGTGGATGAACACCGCGCCGGTGCGGTCCGCGTACTCCTCGGCCGCGGCCAGGGTCTCGTCCACGACCTGGCCGTGCAGCCGCACCTCGGCGCCGTACTCCTGGGTGGCGGCGACCTTCGGCAGCGGGGCGCCCACCGGCATGAAGACGGTGGAGCGCACACCCAGCAGGGAGGAGGCGAGGGCCACGCCCTGCGCGTGGTTGCCGGCGCTGGCCGCCACCACACCGGCGGCGCGCTGCTCGGGGCGCAGGCCCGCGATGCGCACGTACGCGCCGCGCAGTTTGAAGGAGCCGGTCCGCTGGAGGTTCTCGCACTTGAAGTGGACCGGGGCGCCGGTGAGGGCGGACAGGTGCCGGCTGCCTTCCATGGGCGTGACCCGGGCGACGCCCGCCAGCATCTTCTGGGCCCCCCGGACGTCGTCGAGGATGACGGGCGGGACGGGCACGGGCACGCGGTAGTTCATGCGGCCAGTCTCGCAGCCCGGCCCAGGGGCGGGATCCCGCCATCCGGGATCCCTGTGCCGGGGCCGCGGCACGGGCCCGCGGATGGGCCGTACGAGTTCTCGTACGCGGCGTACGAGCCGAGGCGGGGCCGCGTACGCTGTCCCCCAATCCCTGTCGGACCCACGCGAAGAGAGCCCATGGCCATGCCTTCCTCCCCGGCCAGTTCCGACCTGCCCACGGCGGCCGAAGCGCCCGCCGGAGCCGGCCTCCTCGACGCGCTCCAGCACCAGGTGGCGGTGTTCGCCCGCCGCGCCGAGCAGACCCGCCTGGGCGGTGTGGGCCAGGCCCGCAACTCGATGGACCGCGCCGCCTACCTGCTGCTGAACCGGCTGGACCTGGAAGGACCGATGGGGGTCAAGGCGCTGGCGGGCGGCATGGGGATCGACTCCTCGACCGTGACCCGGCAGGTCGCGCCCCTGGTCGACAGCGGTCTGGTGAAGCGGACCTCGCACCCGGAGGACGGGCGGGCCGTGGTCCTCGCGCTCTCGCCGCGGGGGCTGGCACGGCTGGAGGAGGTGCGGTCGTCGCGGCGCGAGCTGATGGCCCGGGTGACGGACGGCTGGAGCGAGGACGAGCGGGAGTCCTTCACCGGGCTGCTGACCCGCTTCAACCTCTCGCTGTCGGAGCTGATGGCGTCGGTGGCCGAAGCCGGTCCGGCCTCCTGAGCGGAGTCCGTCCGTCCTATTGACCTGGGCGGCCGGGCTGCCCGCACTATGTGGACTATGCGGGTGGCTGATCAACAGGCGGGAGCCTACGCGGAGTTCGAGTCCTTCGTCGCCGGAGCGGCGGGGCGGCTGCTGCACGTCGCGGTCCTGCTGACCGGTGAGCCGGAGGCGGCCCGGCGGCTGCTCGCGGGCGCGCTGGCCCGCACGTACGCGCACTGGCGGCGCCTGCGCCGCGACGACCCGTACGACTACACCCGCCGGGAGCTGTGCGCGGCCTTCGCCCGCACGGGGTGGCGCCACCACGGCGGTACGGGGGTGCTGGCGCGGCTGAATCCGGCGGAACGGCTCGTGCTGGTGCTGAGGCTGTACGAGGGCGTGGCGGAGGAGGTCGCGGCGGCGCAGCTCGGGATGCCGGTGGAGCGGGTGCGGGTGCTGTGCAACCGGGCCGTGTCGGTGCTGCGGGCCGTGGGGGCGGGGGCGTGAGCGGGGTTCCTGACCGGAAGGAGGCGCAGGTCAGGCAGCTGATGGAGGGGCCGTACCCGGTGGTTCCGGCGGGGCTGGCCGCGGGGGCCGCGGAACGGGGCGCCCGCCTGCTGCGGCGCCGCCGCGCCTGGCGCCGCCTGGGCTGGACCCTTTTGGCCGCGGCGGCCACGGCTTTCACCATCTGGGCCACCCTGACCCACCCCTGGACGGGCCCCCCAACGGGCATCTCCCCACCCTTGCAAGGCTGGTAACCAACCGCCTCCGGCTGCGCACCTCCAGCCTCGCCGTCGCCCCATCCCTGCGGGGTCCGGATCCGCCGACACATCCAGCCTGTGGCACGAACCCAGCGTCGCCCGGCCAATCCAGCCTCGCCGGCGTTTGAGGCGCGGGTCCGGGCAGAGCCCGGTGCCCGGCACCTCCAGCCTCGCCGGCGTTTGAGGCGCGGGTCCGGGCGGAGCCCGGTGCCCGGCGGAGCCGGGATCCTGGGGCGCC
>NZ_JBEYVX010000157.1:0-7267 GCF_040644195.1 Streptomyces sp. NPDC047014
GGCCGCGGCCGCCGCGCGGGCGGCCGCCTCACCCTGGGCCGAGCCCCACAGCCGCGCCACCTCCGCCGCCGCGAGGTACGCCGAACGCGCCGCGGGCACCTCACCCAGCAGCGCGTGCAGCTCCCCGAGCGCCAGGGCCAGCGGCCGGGTGCAGAAGGCCGTCGTGGCCGCCGAACCCAGCTGCTCCCGCAGCGGTTCGAGCAGCGGTACGAGGGCTGCCGCGGCCCCCGTGTCACCCAGCAGGCAGGCCAGCCGGGCCCGCGCCCCCAGCCGTACCCCGTAGAAGTGGTCCGGTACGGGCAGCGGGTCGAAGGGGACCGCGCGCGCCTCGTCCAGCTTGCCCTGCAACGCGAGGACCAGCGCCAGGGCCTCCCCGCCCCGGGTCCCCCACGCGGCGTGCAGCGCGCGGGCCTGGGGCTCGATCTCGGTGATCCGCCCCTGGCTGAGCCGGATGGTGATGATGCCGCGGGCGTGCAGGTCCGCGGCCCGCGGCGCGTTGTGCCGTACGAGGCGTTCGCGCACCTGCTCGTACAGCTCCTCGGCCTCGGTGAAGGCGCCCCGGGCATGGGCCAGCATCGCGAGCGTGGAGAGGCTGGCGGCCTCGGCCTCCGGCATGCGGTAGCGGCGGGCCACGGCCAGGCCGTGCCGGGCGTGCCGTTCCACCGCCGCCGCGTCGTTGCCGATCGCGGCGGTCATCGCGTCCGCCTGCTCGCACACCCAGCGGTACGCGGGCAGGTCGTGGCGCTTGGTCAGGGCGCGCAGCTCGGCGACCACGGGGACGCAGCGTGCGGCCTGGTCCTCGTGCGGCAGCAGCTTGGTCATCGTGGTGAGGGCCGCCGCGAGCAGCGCCGGGTCCTGGGCGCGGCGGGCCAGGGCCAGTTGGCGTTCGGCGGCGTCCAGGGCCTGGGCGCCGGCGTCGCCCGGGAGCTCGTCCACGAGGGCCTGGAGCAGCCGGGCGAGGTCGGCGGGCGGGAGGTCCGGGCGGGCGGCGAGCCGTTCGAGGGTGTCCACGGCGTGGGCGTCCACGGTGCCGTGGTCGCGGGTGAGCCAGGGGGTGGGCTCCGTCCAGGCGGTGAACGCGGCCACGGCCAGGTCCTCGCGGCCGGCCGCGCGTGCGGTGTCGAGGGCGCGGCGGCGGGTCCGGACGGCGGAGTCGCCGGAGCCGGCGCGGATCTGGGCGCGCATCAGCGCGCCGAGCAGGCCCACGGCCCGTTCGGCGCGCTCGTCGCCGGACTCCGGGATCAGCTCGGCCGCCTCGACGGCGTGGCGGAGCAGGTCGGCGCTGACGTCGTGCGCGTAGCGGTGCCCGGCCAGTTCGGCGGCGCGCAGCGCGTAGGAGACGGCGCGGGCCGCCTGCGCGGGGTCGCCGGAGCGGGTGAAGTGCAGGGCGAGCGCGGGCAGGTCGTCGGGGCGCAGGCGGTGCACGGCGTCGGCGAGGCGGCCGTGGAGCAGGCCGCGGCGTACCCGGGTGAGGTCGCTGTAGACGGTGTCGCGCAGCAGCGGGTGCGCGAAGCGGACGCGGCCGGGGCCCGGTTCGGTCAGCAGGCCGGCGGTGACGCAGGCGTCGAGGGAGTCCACGACGGCGGGGGCGGGGGAGTCGGCGGCGGAGCAGAGCACGGCCACGTGGCTCTCGCTGCCGGCGACGGCGGCCAGCCGCAGCACGTCGGCGGCGTCCTCCGGGAGCCGGGCCAGGCGCTGGCGCACCACGTCGCGGATGCCCTCGGGTACGCCGGCCACGGCTGCGGCGGCCGGATCGGAGCCCAGGAGCAGGCGGGCGCTCTCGCCGACGTAGAAGGGGTTCCCGCCGGTGCGTTCCGCGAGCGCGTGGACGACCTCGGGGTCGATGTCCCGGCCGCAGAGGGCGCGCAGCAGCGTACCGATGTCGGCCGGTTCCAGGCCGCCGAGGGCGAGGCGGAAGGGGGAGAGCCGGGCGAGCGAGGCCATGAGCGGGGCGAGGCGCGGGTCGTCGTGGCCGGGGCGGTACGCGGCGACGACCAGCAGCGGGACCCCGTCGACGGCGGCCGCGAGGCCCAGCAGGGCCAGGGTCTCCTGATCGGCCTCGTGCAGATCGTCGACGAACACGGCGAGCGGGCGGCGCTCGGCGGCCGCCACCAGCCAGCGCGTGAACGCCCGGTGCAGCCGGAACCGCCCGGCGGTGGCATCGCCCTGCGGGGCGGGGGCGAGCCCGTCGGGATCGAGCAGCGGCGAGAGCGGGCCGACGCGCTCCGGCGGCATCACCTCGGCCAGCTCCCCCAACGCCTCCACCCACGCCCACGCCGCCGGCGCCCCGTCCCCATCGGGACACCGCCCGCCGACGACCACCCACCCATCGCCCCGCAGCCGCTCCCCGAACTGCCCGAGCAGGGCGGTCTTCCCGGCCCCGGCCTCCCCGGCCACCAGCACCACGGCCCCGCCGCGCACCGCCGCACAAGCGGCTTGCGCGAGCACCCCCAACTCCCGCTCCCGCCCCACAAACGCACCCCCGGGCACGCCATCGGCCCATGCGCCCTCGCCACCATCGCTCCGCCCCAGGTACGCGACTGCGCCGGGCGCAGGGAGGCCGTACGAGCGCGCTCCGCCCACGGCGTGGGGGCGATCCCCCGCCTGGGGCAGCGGGATGGCTCCCGTGCCGGTCCCCGTGTGGTGAGTGCTGCCGGGTTGGCCGGCGTACGTATCCGCGTTCGGCGCGGAGGGGCCCGGCGGGTGCGCTCCGCCCGGGAGGCCGAGGCTCCTGGCGGCAGCCGGGTGCGCCCCGCCCACGGCGTGGGGGCGATCCGCCGGGGTGGTCTCCGTGGCCGGAAGCGTTGCCGGCGACTGGCTGACCGCCGGGATGGCCCCCGTGCCGGGATCGCTCCCGGGCCGGGTTGTCAGGTCCGGGTGCGCGGAGGCGCCCGCCCGGCCGCCGTCGCCAGCGGCACGGGGCCCCTCGGCCGCCATCGGCCAGCTGGTCCGGCCGGCGGCCCACGGGCCGTCGGCCTCCCGTCCCGGCGTCGCGGTGGCAGCCGCGCCACGGCCGTACGCCACACCGCCCGCCGTAGCTGCGGTCGCGTACGGCTCGGGCACCACCGTCCCCTGCGGTTCCAGTGCCCGCGTCGCCGCAGTCCCGTGCGATCCCGCCGGTACGGCGGCCGGCGCGCCCGGGTGCTCCGATGTCGCGGCGGCGGGCACCGCGCCGTGCGGCTCAGGAGCAGGTGCCGCCACGGCTCCGACCGCGCCCGGCGATCCGGCCCCCGGGCTGTGCAGATCCGGTGCGGCCGCGCTCGGCGGCTCCGAGGTCGGCGCAGGCGCAAGTTCGTGCTGCTGCCGCGATACGGCGGCAGCAACCGTGCTGTGCTGTTCCGGCGCGAGTGCGGCTACCGCCACGCCGTGGTGCGGCGTCGTGGCCCCGGGGCCGTGCGGGTCCGGTGGGGCAGCGGTCTCGCCCGGCTGCGTCGCCGCAGCGGCCACCGCACCCCCCGCCCGGAGCGGGGGCTCCGCTTCGCCGAGGGGGACCGACTCGCGCAAGATGTCCAGGCGGCGGGTCAGGATGGCCTGTTCCAGGGTGGTCAACGACGGGCCCGGGTCCAGGCCCAGTTCTTCCGCGCTCACCGCCGCCGAGCGGCGCAGCGCGGCCAGTGCGTCGCCCTGGCGGCCCGTGGCCCAGAGGGCCAGGGCCAGCAGGCGCCAGCCCTCCTCGCGGAGGGGGTGGCGGTGTACGTGGGCCTCCGCCGTCGGGACCACCTCCTGCGGGCGTCCCGCGCCCAGCGTGCCGGACATCGCCGACTCGGCCGCCAGCAGCCGCAGTTCGGTCAGGCGGGCCGTCTCCGCCGCGGCCCACGTCTCCCGCCCCCACTCCGCGTACGCCTCCCCGCGCCACAGCCCCAGCGCCGCCTCCAGGACCGGAACCGCCTCACGCGGCGGAAGCGTGCGCGCCCGCGCCACCTCCGCCTCGAAGGTCCACGCGTCCACCGCGTCCTCCGGCAGGCGCAGCGCATAGCCCTGCGGGCTGCTGATGAGCACGCGTGGTTCGCCGCGCGGGCGCCGCCCGGGCTCCAGGACCCCGCGCAGGTTGGACACGTACGCGTGCAGGGAGTTGAGCGGCTTCGCGGGCGGCCGGTCCGCCCAGACCGCGTCGATGATGTGGTCCACCGGTACGGCCCGGCCCCGGGCGGTCAGCAGCAGGCCCAGGACCGTCCGCTGCCGGCGTCTGCCGATCGGTGCCGGCTGCCCGCCGACCACCACGTCCAGCGGCCCGAGGACTCTCACACGTACCATGATCGGGCAAATGTACCAACGGGCAGGGCCATGCCAATCCGCCGTGCCCCGGCGTCAAGCCGATGCCAAGCGCCCCCGCGCGGTGCCTCAGCCGTGCTCCGTGTCGATGACGCAGAAGCGGTTGCCGTCCGGGTCGGCCAGCACCACGAAGTCCGGGTCCGGCGGGTAGGAGTCCCAGTCGACGCGCCGGGCGCCCAGCGCCACCAGCCGCTCCACCTCCGCCGCCTGCTCGGCCGCGTCCGCCGCGTACAGGTCCACGTGCACGCGCGGCCGCTCCTGCACGGGGGAGACGCTGAGCCCGAGCGCGATGCCCGGCCCGCCGGCCCCGTCCGCCGGGACCAGGACCGTCCAGTCCTCGTCCACCTCCCCGTCACGCGGTACGTAGCCCAGCGCCCGGCTCCAGAATTCCGCGGCCCGCCGCACATCGGCGGCGCCCATCACGATCGTCCCGAGGGTCAGCATGATCCCGATTCTGGCAAACCGCGCCGACACAGGCACCCCCTTACCGCCGCAGCGCCACCATCGCCGCGTCGTCCCCCAGGGTGTTCCCGGCCGCGTGCGCGAGCAGATCCCCGCACAGCCGGTCCAGCAGCGCCTGCGGCCCCGTACCGGACGGCATCGCCGCCACCCGCTCCGCCAGCGGGTAGAACGCGCCCGCCCGGTCCCGCGCCTCCATCACGCCGTCCGTGTACAGGAGCAGGACATCGCCCGCCGCGAAGGGAAAGGTCTGCGCGGTGAGCGGCGCGGCCACCAGCCCGGCGAGCCCCAGCGGCGGCGCCGGGCGGGCCACCTCCAGGCCCGTCACCCCGCCGTCCGCGCACAGCCGCAGCGGCGGCGGATGGCCGCAGCTCACCAGCCGGAGCACCGGCTCGTCGTCCGGGATCTCCAGCACGGCCGCCGTCACGAAGCTCTCGCCGCGCTCACCTCCGCCGTCCAGGTCCGCGGAGACCGCCGCCTCCAGGTAGTCGACCAGGCCGGACAGCCCGGCCTCCTGGTGCGCCGAGGCCCGGAAGGCGCCGAGCACGAGCGCCGCGTCCCCGACGGCCTCCAGCCCCTTGCCCCGCACATCCCCGATGATCAGCCGCGTCCCCGTGGCCGTACGGGCCGCCGCGTACAGATCGCCGCCGATCTGCGCCTCCGCCGCCGCGGCCAGGTACACCGAGGCCACCTCCAGCGGCCCGATCCGGTCCGGCAGCGGCCGCAGCACCACCTGCTGCGCGGTCTCCGCCACCGTCCGCAGCTGGACCAGCTCCCGGTCATGGACCTCACGCAGGTGCGCGAAGAAGGTCACGGACACCGAGATCATGATGAGCGCGATGATCTGGACGGTGTGGTTCAGGTCGGTCATGCTGGTCCGCGCTCCACCGACCACCGCCTGGGCCAGTACGGCGACCAGCCCCACGAACCCCGTCATACGCGGCCCCGCGAAGGAGGCCGTGACCGCCGGCGCGGCGGCCAGGAAGGGCCCGAGGTGCACCTCGGGCGGGGAGAGGACGTCGGCCACCGTCACCAGCGCGATCAGGGCGAACGGCACCAGCAGCTGCCAACGGCTCACCCGCCGCGACCGGTGGCGGCGGGTGAGCGACGCCAGGAGTTCCATCCCCCTTGCATACACCGCCGCGCGCCCTCCCGCAGGGAGCCGGGCCCGCGCCCGCCCGCGCCCCTACGGCCGGCGGCGGGGCTTCCCGCCCTTGCCGCCCTTCGCACCGCCCGCACCACTGCGCGTGCTCTTCCCGGAGGCCGGCTTCCCGGACGCCGGCTTCCCGCCCCCGGACTTCCGCCGCGCGCCGGCGCCGGAACCGCCACCGGCCCCCGCACCCTTGCCCGTCTCCGCCCGCTTCGCCTTCGTCTTCGGCTGCGGCGGGGTCGGCCCGCGCCCGCGCGTGCTGTTCACCGTCCGCCCGCGGACGATCCCGATGAACTCCTCCACCAGGTCCGGGGTGACCTCCTCCTGCTTCCAGGACAGCGCGACCCGGGACGCGGGCGCGTCCGTCACCGTTCGGTAGGTGAGGTCCTTGCGGTGGTGCAGCCGGGCCAGCGACTGCGGAACGATCAGTACGCCGATCCCCGCGGCCACCAGCTCGATCGCGTCGGCCGTCGTGGCGGGCCGCTCGAACGCGGGCTTGCCCGGCAGCTCCTTCCACCCGAGGGTGTCGTCCAGCGGATGCAGCACGATCTCGTCGGCCAGATCCGCGAGGGACACCTCCTCGACCGCCGCGACCAGGTGGTCCTTGGGGACCACGGCCACGGTCGTCTCCGTGTAGAGGGGGATCGCGCTGAGATCCGTACGGTCCACCGGCAGCCGGACCAGACCGGCGTCGGCCTCACCCGAGCGCAGCAGGCCGAAGGACTCGGCGGGGGCGACCGCGACGAGGGTCAGCGGGACGTCGGGCAGCCGCTCCTTCCAGACCCGCACCCATTTGGCAGGTGTGACCCCGGGGACGTAGGCGAGCCGGAACGTGTGGGGTACCTCGGAGCCTGTCACCCCGCAAGGTTACCGGCCGTGGTCGGAAGGGGCGCACACGCTCGAATACCCTTGACACCATGACGTCGCACCAGAACACCCAGACGATGAAGCCCGCGACCGCGGCGAAGAAGCTGGGCGTGTACCTCGAGGCCACCCCCGCAGAGTTCCAGGAGGGTGTCGTCTCGCGCAGTGAATTGAGTGCGCTCCAGGCCGATCCGCCGGAGTGGCTGCAGGAGCTGCGCCGCAACGGCCCGCACCCCCGCCCGGTCGTCGCCAACAAGCTGGGCGTCTCCATCGCGGGCCTCGCCCGCGGCGGGGTCACCGAAGCCCTGACCACCGAGCAGATCGAAGCGCTCAAGCAGGAGGAGCCCGAGTGGCTGCTCCGGGAGCGCGCCACCCAGTCCGAGGTCCGCAAGGAAACGGTCCGGATCAAGGAGCGGAACGCCGAGCGCGCCGAGAAGGCCCGCGAGCAGAACTCCTGAGCCGCCGGCTCCCGCGCGCCCCGCGCCCGCCGTCGGGCCCGGCTCCCCTCGGGGCGGCCGGGCC
>NZ_JBEYVX010000158.1:0-7246 GCF_040644195.1 Streptomyces sp. NPDC047014
GCCCGCACGGGCCGGCGGGCCGCCCCGGCCCCGCCCCCGCGGGGCCTTTTCCGTCAGACCATCAGGAGCAGGCGGGTCTGCGGGACCAGCTTCCGGTTCACGCTGGTGCTCTGCACGAAGATGGTGAACTCGTCGTTCTGGTCGGGCTTCACCCGGGCCTCCGCGCTGGGCAGGCCGAGCAGCGCGCGGGCGGCCGGCCCCGTGTACACCCGGTCCGTCTTCTTCTCCAGGACGGCGATCTGCTTCTGCGCCTGGATCTTCTCCGACTTGCTCAGCTGATAGAACGCGCAGCCGGTGCGGTAGGTGTGGCCGGATTCGAGCACCCATTCCCGGATCGCCGCGTCCCGGGCGACGGGAATCAGCTGGTACTGCGAGGAATCCACGGGGGTCAGACCGGCCGCCGCGATGGTCTCCTTGTTCACCGCGTCCGCGCCCGTGGAAAAGACCGCGCGCGAACCGCGGATTCCCTTGGTGCGGCCCACCATGAATTTCTCGGTGGCCTGCTGGATGACCTGTCCGGCCTCTTCCAGACCCTGCGTGCTCGTCGCGTCCCAGATGGCGACATTGTCCTTCGGGAAACCGCACTGCACGGCCTCGCGCTTACCCATCTGGTCCGGTACGAGCACCGCCAGCGTCCAGTTGTCCTGCTGCGTCTCGATCATCTCGGCCACGGCGCGCACCAGTTCGCGCGGATCCCTGCTGGGGGCGTCCGGGCAGCGGTGGCTCGCGTTCTCCTGGCCGTCGGTCAGCACGAAGGTCAGGAAGCTGTGGTCACCGTAGAGCTGGGCGGTCTGGGCCAGTTCCCGCTGGGACTTGAGGGTGGCGGCGAGCAGCGCCGTCATTCCGCCGACCCGGTAGAGCTGCTTCAAGGACGGCATACGCAGCACGTCCTTGTCGTAGATGACGCATTCGACCTTGTCCGCGAAGACATAGACCGTGACGCGGGTCTCCTGGTCCAACTCCTGCGACCGGCGCGCCAGATAGGCGATCTGCTGATCGGCCACCTCGACGACCTTCGCGCTCAGCTTCGACATGGACGAACTCGCGTCCAGGACAAGAGCAACGTGATTGATGAAATTCTGCTTGCCGGACATGGCCGCTCCCCCTCTTTCGACTTGATGCTCCGATCCTCGCACCCACCACTGACAATCGGCCTGGGCCGGCGACCGGCGCTCTCCGGCGACGAGGCAGCGGCCCGGCCGCAACTCCCCGCGCGACTCCCACCCGGCTGGCAGACACAGGACCTGGGCCGAAGGGCTGGCCGGAAAGTATGATCAGGCGATGTCTGACATCACCGAGACCACACCCGGCTGGCTCACCACGGACGAGCTGGACATGACCCGGGCCCGGATGCCGATCCTGTACGTCGAGGCCGTGCCCGTACGGGTCGACGACAGCGGCGAAGTGACCAGCATCGGGCTGCTCCTGCGCATCGGCCCCGACGGGACGGTCAGCCGCTCCCTGGTGTCCGGCCGGGTCATGCACCACGAGCGGGTGCGTGACGCGCTGCTGCGTCATCTGGAGAAGGACCTCGGGCCCGTGGCCCTGCCGCGCGTCCCCGCCTCCCTCCAGCCCTTCACCATCGCCGAGTACTTCCCCACGGCGGGCATCACGCCCTACCACGACCCGCGGCAGCACGCGGTGTCGCTGGCCTACATCGTGCCGGTGTCCGGGGACTGCCGTCCGCGGCAGGACGCCCTGGACCTGGCCTGGTTCAGCCCGCAGGAGGCGGCCTCGGCGGCGGTGCAGGGCGAGATGGCGGGCGGCCACGGCGTCCTGCTGAAACAGGCTCTCGCGCACGTCGGCCACGTCCTCTGACATCCGTCCGGCCCGGGCCCGGACCCCCGGGCCCGACCGTCCACCGCCCTCAGCCCCGGCCCGGACTCCGGCCCTCCCGCCTCCCGCCTCCCGAAGATGGCCGGTTAGCCGACTGGAACGGAAAATGTTTTCCGCTAGCGCCGGTCGAACCGCCCCCCGCCGGGAATGCTGCGTGTGTTCTCCCGCCCCAGCCCGACGCACCGTCAGAGCGTCGCGCGGGCGGGCCTTCCGTCCGCGCCCCCGGGAGGTACCACGCCATGCAGTCCGCCCCCACCCCGCCGCCGGCCCCCACCCGGCGGAATCTGCTCACCGGCCTCGGACTGGCCGCCGCCACCCCGCTGATGCTCGGTGTACGGGCCCGCCCCGCGGCACCGGACCCGGCCGCCGGGCCGCGGCCCGCTCCCGGCGGCGGACCGGTCCTGCTGCGCGGCGCCTCCCTCGTCCTCACCATGGATCCGGCCCTCGGCCACGGCCCCCTCGGCACCCTGGAGAACGCCGACGTCCTGCTCCGGGACGGCACCGTCGCCGCCGTCGGCCCGGCGCTCCCACGGCCGCCCGGAGCCTCGGTGACGGACGTCTCCGGCAAGCTCGTCATGCCGGGCTTCGTCGATACCCACACCCACCTCTGGCAGGCGGCGATCCGCGGCGGCTGCACCGACCGGGACCTCTTCGGCTGGTTCGCGGGGTGTACGGACCCGCAGCGTGCCCGGCTGACCCCTGCGGCCGTGCGCAGCTTCGTCCGGCTCGCCGCCCTCGACGCCGTGCAGTCGGGCGTGACCACCCTGGTGGACTGGGTGGACATCTTCTCCTACGAGCTCGTCGAGAGCTATGTACGGGCCCTCGCCGGCACCGGGGTGCGCTTCACCTACGCGATGTTCCCGCCCCGGCCCGACGCGGTGCTGCTGACCGAGGTCAAGCGGGAGCTGGTCGACCCGGCGCCCCTCGGGTCCTTCCAGGTCGCCACGCACGCGGCACGCGCCGTCGAACACCACAACCGGGCGCACTGGGAGGCGGCGCGGGAGCTGGGCGTGATGCTCAACTCGCATGTGCTGGAACGCCCCGAGCAGCGCGCCGACGATCCCCTCGGCGTCCTGCGCGACATCGGCGCCCTGGGGCCGCGCCTCCTGGTGAACCACGCCGTCCACCTGGCCGACGCCGAGATCGCCGCCCTCGGCGAGCACGACGTACGGGTGGCCCACTGCCCGCTGAGCAATATGCGGCTGGCCTCCGGGATCATGCGACTGGGTGAATTCCGGCGGCGCGGCGTCAAGGTCGGACTCGGGCTGGACGGCGGGACCAATGACAGCTCCGACTTCCACGCGCTGATGAAGACCGCGATCGGGCTCCAGCGCGCCCGCACCACGGACGCCGGGGTCTTCCCGCAGGTGCCCGAGGTCCTGCGGATGGCGACGCTGGGCGGGGCGGAGGCCCTGGGCATCGCGGACCGGGTGGGCTCCCTCACCCCCGGCAAGCGCGCCGACCTGCTCGTCGTCGACCCGGCCGCCCTCAACTTCGCCCCGCGCTACGACTGGACCGGGCAGCTGGTCTTCAACGGGCGGCCCGAGAACATCGACTCCGTGTTCGTGGACGGCCGCGCGCTGAAACGCGGCGGCCGGCTGGTCGACGTCGACCCCGCCCGGGTCGTCCGCGAGGCGGAGGCGGCCGCCGCCCGCCTCCGCGCGGGCGCGTAGGGGGCGGTCAGCCCGCGGCCCGCTGGTTGCCGCGGGCCGTGAGCTGGCCCTGGACGAAGGCGTCGGTGTCCGGCGAGTAGGGGCCGCCGTGGTCGAAGAGCAGGTCGGTGATGCGCTGCCATTCGGCCACCTCGGCCCGCGTGCCCGGGTCCGCCGAGGCCAGGTCCTTCCCGGCGGCCTCCTCGGCCGCCTCCAGGGCCTCGGCGCTGTCGTGGTGGGTCATGCCCGTGGCCCGGAGGCGCACCCGGTCGCGGGCTTCCCGCTCCTCGGGGGTCGGCTCGTGCGGTGCGTTCTCCGCGTCGGTCTCCTGGGTCATGGGTGGTACGCCGCCTTCCGTCGCGGGCCCGTACGGCCCGTCCGCATTCTCCGGTTACCCGTGGCGGCCGGTTTCATCACCGGTTCCCGCTCCGGCCGTACGGGGCCTGCCCCGTACGGGTCTCTGCATCCGAGACGGGGCTGTCCACGATACGGCCATGGTCTTGCTGGGGCCGGACGCGTGGGCGAGTATCCCTATCAATCCGATGGGAAATATGGGATTCGGTCGACGCGGCACGCCCGGCCCCGTCCGGACGGCTCGCCGCGCCCCTCCCCCGCCCATCGCCCCACCGACGTACCGGAGAACCCCACATGACCCGCTCCGTACCGCCCCCAGCCCCCGCGCCCGCGCCGCGTCCCGGCGCCCCGGCCTGTCGGTGACGCCCGTGGCGACGACACCGAGCACGCTCCTGCGCACCGCGCGGGACGTGGCGGAGGACCTGGCCGCGGACGCCATCACCCGTGACCGGGCGGGCCGTCCGCCGGTCGACGAGCGGGCCCGGCTGCGCGAGGCGGGGCTGCTGGCAGCCCTCACCCCGCCCGGTCAGGACCGGGGCGCGGACTGGCGTACCGGATGCGCCGTCATCCGGGAGATCGCCACGGCGGACAGCGCCGTGGGCGACCTGCTCGCCCGCCACTACGTGCACGCCTGGAGCGGCCGCTTCTACGGCGGCCCGCACGAGGCGGCCCTCCTCGAAGAAGCCTCCGTACGCGAGCAGTGGCTGTGGACCGGGGCCGTCCGCGCCCCGGCCCCCGAGGGCGAACCGGACGGCCCCGACCTCGTCCTCAGACCCCGCGACTCGGGCTACGTGCTCACCGGCCGCCGGAGCGTGGACACCGCGGTGGCCGTCGCCGACCAGATCGTGCTGGACGCCGTCTGCGCCGCGACCGGGGAGGTCCTGGTGGTCCGGATCCCTCCCCGCGCACGCGGCGTACAGGTGGAGACCGCCCCGGACCGGCTCGGGCAGCGGGTGGCCGGAGCGGGCGAGGTCGTGCTCGACCGGGTCGGCGTCAAGCCGTCGCAGGTCCTGGGCCGCCGCCCGGACGAGGAGGAGGCGGCCGCCCCCTTCACCGCCCTCGCCGAGCCGGCGCTGCGGCTCGCGCTCTGCCACGTCGGCCTCGGCATCGCGGAGGGCGCCCTCACCGAGGTACGCGACCTCAGCCGGGGCGGGCGCGCCCACCGGCTGCCCGGGGAGGACCCGGACCTGCTGCTGACCTACGGGGAACTGGCCTCGGCCGCGCACACCGCGAGCGCCGTGGTCGACCGGGCGACGGACCTGATGGCGCGGGCCCTCGCCACGGGCGGGCTGCTCGACGCGGAGGAACCCGCCTCCGTCGCCGCGCTGGTGGCCACGGCCGAGACGGTGACCTCCCGGGCGGCCATGCACATCACCACCCGCGTCCTGGAGCTGGCCGACGCCCCCGGGCTGGACCGCTTCTGGCGCAACGCGCGCGTCCTGACGGCCCACCGCCCGGCCGCGCACCGGCTGCGCTCCATCGGGGAGCACTACCTCAACGGCTCCCACCGCGCCGTGGCCGCCGCCTACCTCTGACGGCCGCCGGAGCCCGCCCGCGAGGTGCCCGCCCACGCGTACGACGTGCGGCGGGCCGTGCGGGATAATGTCCGCATGCGGATCTCAGCCAGGGCGGACTACGCGGTGCGCGCCGCACTGCAGCTCGCCGCCTCCCAGGACGGCGGCCCGGTGAAGGCGGAGGCCATCGCCGATGCCCAGGACATCCCGCACAAGTTCCTCGAAGGCATCCTGAACGACATGCGGCGGGGCGGCCTCGTCCTCAGCCAGCGCGGCGGGAACGGCGGCTACCGGCTGGCCAAGCCCGCCGCGGAGATCAGCATCGCGGACGTCATCCGCGTGGTGGACGGCCCCCTCGTCTCGGTACGCGGGGTCCGCCCGCCGGATCTCTCCTACACGGGTCCCGCGCAGGCGCTGCTGCCGCTGTGGATCGCCCTGCGCTCCAATGTGCGGGAGATCCTGGACGGGGTCTCGCTCGCGGACGTCGCTTCGTCCGAACTGCCCGCCGATGTCTCGGCGCTGACGGACGTTCCCGACGCCTGGACCAACCCCTGAGCATGCGGGTCGTCTGATTCAGGCCGTTCCCACCTGTGGGTTCTCGGATGACAAGACCCGTTCGTCCACGATGTGAGCACCCTCTTGGGGCGGCTGCCGCGTTCTGTCAAGATGCCTACCAGCCAGGTAGGAAAACTAGGGAACAGGTGAGGTGACCATGCGCACGCCGCTCGACGCGGGCCGTCTCCTGCCCCGCCTCACCACCCGCCGGCACATCGACCTGGGCCGTACGTCCAGCTCCATCTGTCGGGCCGGCTGACACCGCGCGCGGCCCGATTCCGCGCGCCCGCCCCGCCGTTCGGCCGCCTCCGCTCCCGTCGGCCGGCCGGCTCCGCCTCCGGCGCTCCCGCCGTCCCGCACCGTGCGCCGGGCCGGGCAGGCGTCGTGACACCCGCACCCCGCCGCGTTCGCCCCCGCCCCGCCGCCGCGTCCCACCCGTGACCGCCGGCGGTCGATGCCCCGCGCGCCGAAGACCTCGTACCGCGTCCGTTCCGCAGCCGTTCCCGTATGCCCATCCACCCCGTGAAAGGACACCTTCGTGTCTGCCTCGAGACCGATCCACTCCCTGCGCACCCTCGCCGTCGTGGCAACGCTCCCCCTTCTGCTGACGGCCTGCGGTTACGGTTCCGAGGCGAAGAAGGACGAGGCCAAGCCCCAGCCCGCGGCCGGTGAGGGCAAGAAGCTGTCCGCCTCCGAGGTCCGGATCGGCTACTTCCCCAACCTCACCCACGCCACCGCCCTGGTCGGCCTCCAGGAGGGCCTCATCCAGAAGGAACTGGGCGCCACCACCCTCAAGCCCCAGTCCTTCAACGCCGGACCCTCCGAGATCGAAGCCCTCAACGGCGGCTCCCTCGACATCGGCTTCATCGGCCCCTCCCCCTCCATCAACGGCTACGTCAAGTCCAAGGGCACCAACCTGCGGATCATCTCCGGCTCCGCCTCCGGCGGCGTCAAGCTCGTCGTCAACCCCGAAAAGATCAAAACCCCCGACGACCTCAAGGGCAAGAAGATCGCCACCCCGCAGAAGGGCAACACCCAGGACGTCGCCTTCCTCAACTGGATCAACGACAAGGGCTGGAAGGTCGACCCCGAATCCGGCAAGGGCGACGTCTCCGTCGTCCGCACCGACAACAAGGTCACCCCCGACGCCTTCAAGCAGGGCAGCATCGACGGCGCCTGGGTCCCCGAGCCCACCGCCTCCAAGCTCGTCTCCGACGGCGGCACCGTCCTCCTCGACGAGACCAGCCTCTGGCCCGACAAGAAGTTCGTCATCACCAACATCATCGTCTCCCAGAAGTTCCTCAAGGAGCACCCCGACGTCGTCGAAGCCGTCCT
>NZ_JBEYVX010000159.1:0-7009 GCF_040644195.1 Streptomyces sp. NPDC047014
ACGCCAAGATCCTCGACCCCGCCTGGCAGAGCATCCTCGTCACCGACGACCCCCTCGCCGCCACCCTCAAGGCCCAGGCCGACTACGCCGTCAAGGCCAAGCTCATCGAACAGCCCGAACTCACCGGCATCTACGACCTCACCCTCCTCAACAAGGTCCTCAAGGAAGCCGGCAAGCCCGAAGTCCCCGACGCCGGCCTCGCCACCAAGTAACCCCAAGTCCAGCAATCCCAGGAGGTGACGACCATGGCCACCACATTTGCCAAGGCTGCCGAGGGCTCCGTGGCGGAGCACGCGCACGCCGCACGGATCGAGCACGTCTCGAAGTCCTTCTCCGGCCCGGCCGGATCGCAGCTCGTCCTGGACGACATCAGCCTCGATGTCGCTCCCGGGGAGTTCGTCACCATCCTGGGGGCCTCGGGGTGTGGCAAGTCCACCCTGCTGAACCTGGTGGCGGGCCTGGACAAGCCGTCCGCGGGCGCCATCGAGACCCCCGGCGGCCGCCCGGCGCTGATGTTCCAGGAGCACGCCCTCTTCCCGTGGCTGACCGCGGGCAAGAACATCGAGCTCGCCCTGCGGCTGCGCGGCGTGGCGAAGGCCGACCGCAGGCCGGAGGCCGAACGGCTGCTGGAGCTGGTCCGCCTCGGCGGCGCCTACGGCAAGCGGGTGCACGAGCTGTCCGGCGGTATGCGCCAGCGCGTGGCCCTGGCCCGCGCGCTCGCCCAGGACAGCCAGCTGCTGCTGATGGACGAGCCGTTCGCGGCGCTCGACGCCATCACCCGGGACGTGCTGCACGGCGAGCTGACCCGGATCTGGGAGGAGACGAACCTGTCCGTGCTGTTCGTCACCCACAACGTGCGCGAGGCCGTCCGCCTGGCCCAGCGCGTGGTCCTGCTCTCCTCCCGCCCCGGCCGGGTGGCGAAGGAATGGACCGTGGACATCCCGCAGCCGCGCCGCATCGAGGACGCGGACGTCGCCGAGCTGTCCCTTGAGATCACTGAACACCTGCGTGGGGAGATCCGCCGCCATGGCCAGCACTGACACGAAGGCGAAGTCCGAGGACCTGGCCGGTCTGGAGGCGGGGCTCGACGCCCTCGACGCGGTGGAGATCCGCCGTACGCCGGTCCGCGAGGTCCTGGTCAAGAAGGTGCTGCCGCCGTTCCTGGCCATCGGCCTGGTCCTGGCCGTCTGGCAGATCCTGGTCTCGGCGAAGGTCACCGAGGAGACCAAGCTGCCCGCGCCGTCCGCGGTGTGGGACAGCCTGGCCGCGATGTGGCTCCAGGGCACCCTGCTGGAGGTCGTCTGGACCAGCGTCTCCCGCGGTCTGCTCGGCTTCCTCCTGGCCCTGGCCATCGGCACCCCGCTGGGTCTGCTCGTCGCGCGCGTGAAGTTCGTACGCGCCGCGATCGGCCCGATCCTCCAGGGTCTGCAGTCGCTGCCGTCGGTGGCGTGGGTGCCGCCGGCCGTGCTGTGGTTCGGCCTGAACGACGCCATGATGTTCACGGTCATCCTGCTGGGCGCCGTACCGTCCATCGCGAACGGACTCGTCTCCGGCATCGACCAGGTCCCCCCGCTGTTCCTGCGGGCGGGCCGCACCCTGGGCGCCACCGGCCTGCGCGGTGCCCGGCACATCGTGATGCCGGCCGCGCTGCCCGGCTACCTGGCGGGGCTCAAGCAGGGCTGGGCCTTCTCCTGGCGCTCGCTGATGGCCGCCGAGATCATCGCCTCCTCGCCGGATCTGGGCCTGGGCCTGGGCCAGTTGCTGGAGAACGGCCGCAACAACATCGACCTGCCGGGCGTGTTCCTCGCGATCATCCTGATCCTCGTCGTCGGCATCGCCATCGACCTGCTGATCTTCAGCCCGCTGGAGCGCTACGTCCTGCGCACCCGCGGCCTGCTGGTGAAGAGCTGACCGGCATGTCCCCGACCCTGCTCGTCATCGCCCACGGCAGTCGCGACCCGCGGCACGCGGCGACCGTGCACGCCCTGACCCGGCGGGCGCGGGCGCTGCGGCCCGGCCTGCGCGTGGAGACGGCCTACCTGGACTTCAACGCCCCGCGGGTGGAGCAGGTGCTGTCCGCCCTGTACGCGGAGGGCGTGCGCGAGGTGGTGGCCCTGCCGCTGCTGCTGACCCGGGCCTTCCACGCGAAGGCCGATGTCCCGGCGGTGCTGTCGGAGGCGCTGCCGCGGCTGCCGGGCCTCTCGGTGTCGGTGGCGGACGTGCTCGGCCCGTCCCCGCTGCTCCTCGCGGCCCTCGAACGCCGGCTCGCCGAAGCCGGCATCACCCCGGCGGACCGCGCCACCACCGCGGTGGTGCTCGCGTCCGCCGGTTCCACGGACCCGGAGGCGATCGCAGTGATCGCTGAAATCGCGCGGGAGTGGCGGCACACCGGCTGGTGCGCCGTGCGGCCTGCGTTCGCCTCCGCCTCGCTGCCCCGTACGGAGGACGCCGTACGGGCCCTGCGCGCCGAGGGCTTCGCCCGGGTGGCGGTGGCCCCGTACGTCATCGCCCCCGGCCGGCTCCCCGACCGCATCGTGGCGGGCGCCGAAGCCGCGGGCGCGGACGTGGTGGCCGATGTCCTGGGCGCGGCCCCGGAACTGGCCGCGCTGCTGCTGCGCCGCTACGACGCGGCGGCCGCCTCCCCCGCCCGCCTCCGGGCCCTGACGGCCTGAGGACGCGCGGAGTGCGCGGCGGGAGCGCTCAGGCGCGGGCCGCCGCCTCGTCGGCCAGGGCCGTCAGGTCCGCGATGGACATGGCGCCCGGCGGCAGCCCTTCCCGGGCGAAGATGTTCGCGGCGTGCCGGAGCACGTCGTTGACCGGCGTCGGCACCCCGTGCAGCCGCCCCAGCAGGGAGATCTCCCCGTTGAGGTAGTCCGCCTCCACCGAACCGGTGCCGCGCGCCAGGCTCTGCCAGGAGGAGCCGCCCCGTACCCCGGCCGGCTGCTCGACCTTGCCGTCGCGGGCGAGCGCCTGCTCGGCGTCCGAGGCGTAGGGGATGCCCGCGGCAACGAAGGCGGCCTTCGCCTCGCGGACGGCCCGCAGCAGCAGGGCCGCCTTCGCCGGATCCGGCTCGGGCCCGGTCGTGGCCTGGAGGGCGTTGCCGAGGTTGCCCAGCAGCTTGGCGTACTTCCACCGCATGACGTCCTCCACCACCGGCGCCTCGAAGCCGGCCCGGCCGAGGTCCGCCGCGACGGCGCGGGCGAGCGCGTCCGCCCCGCCCGCGGCGCGGCCGAGGTGCAGGATGCCGGTCAGCGGGGCGCACAGCGCGGAGACCACGCCCGGCTCCAGGAAGGTGGAGGGCAGCCAGACGCACACCCCGTACACGCGCGCGAAGCGCCGTAGGGCGAGGCGTTCGCTCTCGACGCCGTTCTGCGCGCACAGCACGGGCAGCCGCTGGGCGGCCGTGCCGCCGCCCGCGACCTCGGCGTCACCCCAGGCGTCGAGCGCGGCGACGGCGTCCTGGGTCTTCACGGCGAGCACCAGCACGTCGTCGGGGCGCAGGGCGCCCGCCTCCTCCGGTCCGGTGACCACGGGCAGCCGGTGGGTCCGGGGCCCGTCGGCCGTGGTGAGCCGCAGCCCCTCGGCCCGCAGGGCCTCCGCGTGTGCGCCGCGCGCGACGAGCACGACCTCGCCGCCCGCCTCCGCGAGCCGTCCGCCGATGGTGGCGCCCACGGCGCCCGCGCCGATGATGATGTACCGCATGCCGCAGAGCCTGGCACATCCCGGGCCGCCCGTGGCCCCGGGGGGCGGGATGGGTGCTACTGGTGCGTGGGTGCGGTCAGTTCGACGAGCTTCGTGACCGTGTTCCAGTTGCGGGTGGTCATGTCGATGCCCTTGACGACGGCGGGCCTCGCCAGCGCCTCGGCCAGTTTGGAGCGGCCGAGGCCGTCAGGGGTGTGGAGGTAGAGGACGCGGTCCCCGACGCGGTACTCCTCGGGCAGGAAGGCCGCCGGGTCGAGGGCGGCGAAGCGCTCCGGCTCGGGCTGCCGGGAGCAGAAGGTGGCGTGGAGCTGCTTGCCCTCCAGCTCGGCTGCGGGGAAGGGGCAGGCGTCGGCGACGGCCCGGAGGTAGGCGTGGCCGGCCACCAGGCAGGGGACCCGGAAGCCGAAGTGGGCCTCGACGGCCGTCTCCAGCTCCCGGGCGAGGGCCGCCGGGTCCGCGGCCGCCTCGCTGGTGAAGACGGCGTTCCCGCTCTGGAGGTACGTACGGACCTCGCGGTGCCCGAGCCCTTCCAGTACGGCGCGCAGTTCGGCCATCGGGACCTTCCGGCTGCCTCCGACGTTGATCCCGCGCAGCAGGGCGGCGTACGCGGCCGTCTTCGGTTCCGTCACATGCGGTGTGGTCGCCTTCTTCGTCATGCCGGCACCTTAGGCCCCGGCTACGACAGCAGCTCGGCCTCGATGAGGTCCGCGGCCTGCCGGGTGCCGCCCTCGGCCGCCATCCGGGTACGTATCTCCCGCGCGCGGGAGGCCACCTCCGGGTCGGCGGTGAGGGCGAGCACGGCCTCGCGGAGGGTGGCCGCGTCGGCCTCGGCCATGGGCACGTGCCGGGCGACGCCCAGCGAGACCAGCATGTCGGCGTTGCCGAACTGGTCGACGGCCTGCGGTACGGCGACCATCGGCGTGCCGGTGGCCAGCCCTTCCTGGCTGCCGCCGGCGCCGGCGTGGGTGATGAAGGCGTCGGCCTGGCGCAGGATGTCCAGCTGCGGGACCCAGCGGTGGACCTCGACATGGGCGGGGACGGCGCCGAGCTCGGCCTCGTCGGTGTGGGCGCCGATCTGGAGGACGAGGTGCCAGTCGGGCAGCTCCGCGAAGGCGTCCACGCAGGCGCGGTAGAAGGCGGGCTGCTTGGTGAAGGTGGAGCCGAGGGAGACGAGGACGACCTTCTTGCCCTCGGCGTGCGCGGGCCTGGTCCAGCCGCCCTGGTCGGCGCCGCGGTCCCCCTGGCAGGCGCCGACGAAGGTGTGGACGGCCCCGTCCACGCGGTCGGCGTGCGGCTGGAGGGCCCGGGGGATCAGGACGAGGCTGCGGCGCGGCCTGCCCTGGAAGCGGTCGACGTCACCGCTGAGGCCGTTCCCGGTAAGCCAGGCGGCGAATCTCGCGTAGTACGCCCGGCCGCGCTCGGACGCCTTGAGCGGGGCGAACATCGGCTCGGCCACCTCCTGCTCGTACCCCTCCCAGGCGACGAGGTTCGGGGAGAGCGAGACGGCGGGGACGCCCCAGCGGTGGGCGAGGACGGGGGCCGGGTAGGAGGTGATGTCGTGGAGGACGAGGTCCGGTTCGTCTCCCTCGAAGGCGGCGGCGAGCTGCGGGAGCGCCTGGACGGCGTCGTCGAGGAAGGGCTCCAGGTTGTCGATGAGTTCGGTCCCCCATGCCTCCGGGTCCTCGTCGGTGGGGAGAGTGGAGGTGTAGACGACGGGGGTGGCGCCGGTCGCGGCGACCTTGTCGGCGAAGGCGGCGGGGATGGCGTAGCTGACGCGGTGGCCGCGGGCCACGAGCTCGCGGATCACTTCGATGCTCGGGTTCACGTGGCCGTGGGCGGCGATGGAGAACATGGCGATGTGCGCGGGCTGCGCGGGCGCGGCTGAGGTCATGCCACGACCATAACGAGACGAGACGTCTCGTGCAACTATGTTCGTGGCGCCGGATCCGGTGCGGCGGCCCGGCAGGGCGCGAGCACCCGCTCCACGTCCACGGCGAGCGATTCGAGCCAGGCGAGGGCCCCGAAGTACCGCGAGGGGGCCGCGCTCTCGGCGGTGTCGGGGTAGACCTCGCCCGCGGCCGCGTCCTCGCCGTCGGGGGCGGACGGCCCGGAGTCGGCGGACGGCCCGGAGCCGGCGGACGGCCCGGAGTCGGCGGACGGCCCGGAGCGGGCGGGATCCCCGGAGCCGGCGGGGGGCGGCGGGATCTGGGCGGCGGCGCGCTCGGACGCGGCGAACATGTCCGCGGCCAGCGCGGCCGTCCGGCCGCCCAGGCGGTCCCGGTGGACCGGGTCCAGGACCGGGCCCGAGCGGGCCAGCAGCCGGCGCGAGCCCCACAGCACGTGGTGGCCCGTCATCATGGCCGCCTGCCAGTCCGGCGCGCCCGCCACCGGCGCCCGCGGCTCGCTCTGGCGCTGGGCGTACGCGCTCTCCGCGAGGGAGAGCGCGCGCTGCAGCTCCCGGTCGTCCGGGGTGGCCCCCGGCTCACCCGCGACCACCGCAGCGGTGGTCCGCTCCACCGTCTCGGCCTCGCGCCGCAGCAGCAGGGCCACCGCCCGGTGCAGCTCCGCCTGCGCCCCGCGCGGCCAGGCCAGCAGCCCGAAGACCACGCCGATCATGCTGCCGATGATCACGTCCATGATCCGGACCTCGGCCAGCCGCCAGGTGACGGGCGCCAGCTGCGCGAAGACGAAGGACACCACCAGGGTGAACATCCCCTGGGCCCAGCCCACGCCCCGCACCGGCCCCACCCGGAACGCGACCACCATGACCAGCGGCAGCACCACGGCGTAGACGGTGGTGCGCCCACCCACCAGCGCCAGGACCCCCGCCGCCAGCAGGGCCCCGAGCAGGGTGCCCGCGAGCGCCAGCCGGACCGTCGCCTTCGTCTGCGCGGCCGTGGTCCGGGTCAGGCTGAGGACGGCCAGCATGGCCCAGAAGCCGTGCGGCAGGGACTCCACCCCGGCGAGGGTGCGCGCGGCGCCGAGCGCGAGGGCGATCCGGACGGCGTTCTGGAAGTACACCGAGCGGGGCCCGACATGGGCGGCCAGCCGGTGCCACCACAGCTGCGGCGCGCTGCGGTCGGCGTACCAGAAGCGGATGGCGTCGACCCCGCCGGGAATCCGCGCACGCCGCCCCCGTACGGCGAGTTCCGAGGCCGCGTTGAAGGCGACGGCGGCGTCCGCGACCTCCAGCAGCGCGGCCCGGCGGCGGCCCCGCGCGGCCGTGAGGCCCTGCTCCTCGTGCGCGGCGCGTCACGGTCCTTGAGGACACCGGACTGGTCGACTTCGACGCGCTCTCCGACACTGT
>NZ_JBEYVX010000160.1:0-6821 GCF_040644195.1 Streptomyces sp. NPDC047014
GGGACCCTGTGGGAGAGTAGGACGCCGCCGAACAATCATTGTGGGAAAGCCCCGCACCAGCCCTTTCAGGGTCCGGTGCGGGGCTTTTCTGCGTTCGGGAGCCGTTTCCGGGGTGCCGCTGGGTATCCTGGCGAGCGTTCCCCTGGAGGACACGATGACAGCACAGCAGTGGGAAGACGGCGGGCCGCTCATCCCCCAGCCGGCGATGACCCGGGAAGCGCTGCGGGACGCCGTGCGACGGATCGACATGGCCAACCTGGCCGTGCTCGACAAGGAATGCAACGAGGCGTTCGACCGTGCCGCGGAGACCGGGGCCATCAACCCCCTCCGCTTCTTCCTGATCAAGTGGGCCACGCACGTGGCGATCCACCGCTGGCCGGCGCGGTCGGCGGCGCTGCACGAGGCGGAACGTACCGCGGGCGACCCGGACGCCACGGAGGACCAGTTCCGGGCGGCCATGGAAACCAGCAGCCGCATCCTGGCCGAGGCCCAGCGCGAGATCGGTCAGTGACCGCGCGGGGCGAAGGCGTGGAGAACGAGGGCGGCTGGGCCTGGGAGTGCGACCCCAGTCGGCTGTGGGTCCTCGGTGACATGCCGGCCGGGCAGCAGGACTTGGTCGCGGCGGTCATGGACGGCCTGGTCGACCTGGCGTCGATGGCCCTCGACCCGAAGGACGGCAGCCTCTACGAGGACCCGCACCCGATGCGCCTGCGTACGTACGAGGACGAGCACCTGATGGTCTGGTACCAGACCATCCCCCACCGCAGCCGGGTCTACCTCAAGCGCGTCAACCTCTGACGCCGGCCGCGGCTGCCGGGCCGCCGGACGCCCACCAGGCGGTCACCTGACCGGCCACCGCGTCGGTATGCGAGCCGGAGGGATCGAGGCCGAAGTGCTCCTCGAGCTCGTGCCGCAGGTACGCGTCGATCTCGGCCTGGCCGGCGCCGCGGCAGAGCCGCCCGAGAAGAGGGGCGAGCATGCAGTCGTACTCGTCCTCCACGCTGTCGGCGACGCCGACCGGATCCCACGCGTTGAGCAGCTGCCGCAGTGCTCTCTGGTTGGCGGTGCTCCAGGGCTTCATCGCCCCAGTGTCCCAACGGCGAGCTGCCGCTGCCGGGGGCGGTGGTGCGTGGGAGCGTTCCCCCCTCCCCGCGGGACGACCGAGGACACCTCCGCCTGCCTCCTGGCCTGGGGCCCGAGCGGACTGCTGATCCTGACCCCCTCCATGGGCCTGCCACCTCACCGCTGCCCGAGAGGGCTCGTTGGGGGACACTCCCGGAGTGGCCCGACCGGCAGGATGCGCCTCACCAACGCCGATCGGGGCCCGGCGCCTCCGGGGCGCGGGCGCCGGGAACGGCCCTGCCGCTTCTTGCAGGCCCCTGCCACGAGGTCGGTCCGCCGTATGTGCAGTCGGTCTGACGGGCGCCGTTCGGGACAGTGCGAGCGCCTGCTGGTTGGGCGCGTGCCCGCAGGCAGGGAGCAGGCTCCTGTCCTGCTCTCGTCCGCCTGGACCTGGCGGCGGGTCTACGCCGCACTCCGCCGGCGAATCGAGCTTCGGAGCCTGCGACCCGTAGGCCGTAGAGATAGGAGCGGTTGTTCTAGAAGCTGCGCGAGATGCTACTGAACTTGAACTTGTGATGTCGGTCGACTCGTGGTGGCGGCGTCAGGGTCCGAGACGCCAGCTGTTACCGGCTCGGGTTCAGGACGACGGCTGTAGCCAGCGCCGCGCCGCGGAGAGGTTCACCTCGACGTCATCGCTCCAAGAGCAGACCTCCAGCCATGAGAGGTAGCCGCCTTGCGCGAAGACCAAGACCTCACCAGGGCCCTCGCCGGTTTCGGTGACCAGCTGTACGTCGGCAGCCACGACGGTGCCGGTGCCCGTTGGCGCGGGATCCAACGCGTCGGCGTCAAGGTTGAAGTAGGCAGTGCCGCAACCACACTTGCAGCGGGATTGCACCCTGAGTTGGGGCACCTGCCGTCGGAGGGCGACGTGAATCGGCTCGTCCGGGTTCAGGACGAGGACCAGCACGTCGGCTACATCCTTGGGCAGATTTTCAGGCATGCCGCCACCGTAGCTGGCCAGCAGCTTCGGGCTTCGACCAATTTAGGGTCCGTCGACCCGACGCTCACAGGGCCAGGTCGGTGCCGCCGACCAGCTGTCAGGCGAACGGCACCGACATCACTCAGTCGAGTTCAGTAGCGGGCGAGGGTCCAGTTCGTGAGGCGGTCCACGATGTCGAGAACCGACCGGCGTGCCCCGGCGGAGATGAACGCGAAGACGACGAACGAGGGGATGAGCGCCACGATCACGACCAACGCGGGCAGCAGACGGACCACGGTGGTGCAGAAATCGAGCAGGGCGCGGAGGGTCCGGGTCTGAGACAGGAGGTCGATCAAACGGTCCAGCAAGGTGCACTCCTCGGATACGCGAGCGGGGTCACCTGGTGTCCGACTGAGGGCATACGTCTCCCTCGGACGGTGCCTTGTCAGGGCAACCAAGCGAATGAAGAACCCCGCTGGCCCGCGTTTCACGAGTCAGCGGCAGGTTCGAAACCTGCTGCGCATCCCTGTCTCCCTGCATATCGACCTACGGCGCCGGACAGCAGTCCGACGAGCAGCTGAATTTACTGACCGCCAGACTGTGGTTCAAGGGCGAATTTTAGTCACTGTCTAGAAACGCTTGAAGCTGCTGTCAGTAGCGAGAGGTTCAGGCACGTCCAGGTGGCTGTCGACACGGTGGGCAGCGGTGAGGCCGTCTTCGATCTCGCAGCGTCGGCCGGCGACCAGACTCACCACGCATGTCCGTCGGTGCGGCTTGCGGTGGCAATCCTTGAATACGGCCAACGGCTTCTTCGCCTCACCTCATTGCCGGTGGAACGGCGCAGGGCGGGGTGATCGTGGCCCTCAGCTGGTGGTCACTTGATCAGCCCGCGCTCGAACTCGATGTGCCCGTCGAGTGATCCGCATCCCCCAGGAGTGAGAGAGCCTGACCGTGCTCGTAGAGGCCGCTGGGCTGTCGTGCGTCTGGATGTTGCATTGGACGCCGATCTCGATGGGGCAGCGGGAGTCAGGGCCCGTTTTCGACTACGGAGACGACGGGCCATTTGTCGATGAAAGGCCGCTGCCGGTGACACGTCGGTGAGGCGGACGCCGTCGAGGTCAGACCGGGAGTGCGTCATGCCTCACAGGGTCTTGCGGTCGGCAGCAGGATTTCCCGGCCGACCTGTTGGTGGGTGCGGGCTGCCGGCAGGGGCGGTTGTGGGTCACCGTGGACTCCAGCGCGTTCCGTTGCGGGGCGTGGCGGTGGGGTGCGTACGCAGGTGCAGGTGTTGCTGGCAGGCCGGGTGTCACGGAAGGCGAGACCGCAGCAGGGTGAGGTGGTCCGCCGATGTGGCGGGCTCGGCCCTGCTGCCGTTCCTGGTCGCGGCCGGGTTCGGCTTGCCGTGCCAGGTTGGGGAGCGTGGAGCTGCCGGCTGGCCTTGGGTGAGTCGAGGGTGCCGGCGTATGCCAGAGGGTCCGGCTGTCGAGCGATGACCGGACGGCCCCGGTGCCGATCCGCAGGATGTTGTCGCCCAGGGGAGTGAAGACCATGACTTGGACCGGCTCTGTGGGCTGGTCGGCCGTGCGACTTCCGACTCGGCAGGGAACGGCCGCACAGGGATGTCCGGCAACTGCTCGGTCGCGGTAGCCCACCGACCGTGGTGGTGTCTCGGTCGGGTAGCCCGGCTGTGTCGTCGCCTGCTCATCTCGTCTGAATGGTCTGGAGGCCGGCCGGTAATTCGGTCACGAGGCCGGGGTTGCTGGGCGCTCTTCCTATGCGTGGTCGCACCGCTCTGCCGATGCGGGAGCCCTTGGCGGGGGCATGAGACTGTCTGGTCGTGTCAGAGATGGTGAGTGGGGTGGAGGCCGCCTTGGTCGAGGCGTCGTCCTCCTCTTAGGAGCAGCGTGTTCGTGCCGGGCGGGACCTTGTGCCCTTTGCGGATGTTCCTGCGGTGGCGCCGGTGCTGGTGGGGCTGTTGCTGGACGCCGAGGACACTGCGGTGACCCGGCAGACGGCTGATGCGCTCGTCCGGGTGGGGACGGTGTCCGCCGTCAGGCTCATCGTTCTCGCGGCCGCCGTGGCTGACGACAACCAAGCGGACTGGATGCAGGCCGGGGTGCATGACGCGCTAGTGGGCCCGGGCAGTGCGTCGGCCTTTGCCATGGCAAGTCGAGCGCTCGCACGGGATCCGGACGAAGCTGTTCGTCGAGGCGCTGCGAAGTTCTCTGTATGGGTGGACGGCATCGCGGGCTGATCTCAGCAGGATGAGGATGCCAGCGAGGTGGAGTGCGGCCTGGTCGGCGATGGCGAGTCTGTCGCATCGTGTGGCCAGGTCGCGCCACTGCTTGAGCCGGTTGATGCGGTGTTCGACCGTGTTCCGCTGGTTGTAGGCATCTCGGGCAGAGCCTGGCGGGCGGCTGCTGTGGTGGCCTTGCCGTCGGCGGTGGCCGAACTGGTCGGAGGGCTGCGGGATGACCGCGCGGATTCCGCGGCGCGGCAGGTGACTGTGGATGGCGCGGGAGGAGTAGGCACGGTCGACCAGCACGGTGAAGGGCCGGGTTCGCGGCCTGCCGGGGTCGCTGCGGGGCACCCGGGGCTATGGCGGTCTCGAAAGCGGGTGCTTCACTGGCCTGGCCTGCGGTGATGGTGAAAGCCAGAGGCCGTGCTCCGCCGTCCGCGGCGAGGTGGAACTTGGTGCTCAGCCTGCCGCGGGAGCGTCCGAGTGCGTGATCGGCGGGCTCGGCCGGAGTCTGTCGCCCGCTTTTGCGTGCTCCAGCGGCGTGCTGATGAGCCCGGACGACCGTGGAGTCCACCGACACGGTCCAGTCGATGTCGTCGGCGGCGTCCACCCATGCCAGGACGGCGGCCAGGATCGCCTCCCAGGTGCCGTCGACCGCCCGTCTGACCAGCCGTTTGTGGGCGGTCTGGAAGGGGCCGAGTTCACCGGGCAGGTCCCGCCAGGGCGAGTTGGTGCAGTACTTCCACACAATGGCCTCGAGCGTTCGGTGGTGATCGGCCCACCGGCGTCCACAGACCGGATCGGCCGGCATCAGCGGCTCGATCCGGTCCCACATCGCATCAGCGATCACTGATCGGACAGACACATCCGATCAGTTGATCAGCCCATCAAAGAGACACCCGCTAGGTGAACGGGTACTACGGCCCCGTGCGGGGGAGGCAGGTGCCGACGGGCGGAAGGTGGGCTGTGTTCAGGCGGGCGGAGGCGGATAGGCCGCAGAAGTCTTCGGAGCCGCAGCCGGACCGGCGTTGGAGGTGCCGCTGCCTGCGGTGCTGAGGCCGGCCTCGGCACCGACGTGATGAGCACCCCGGGAAGCGAGTGGGAGATGGGGGAAGGCACCCGTGCACGGCGCGACGACAGTTTGTTGGGGCTTCCTGATCAGCCGAGGGGGTGGGAGCAGTGATTGCTCCAGCGGTCAGAGGGCGGTGGGGACTGAGGGCGCTCCAGGGCCCGGTGGCGGGCCGCGCGTCTGGAGGGGGCCTGGTTGGTCCTTCCCAGGGTGCGCAGTGGGAGTCCGCCAACCATGAAGTCGGTCTTTGCCGTGCCTGGGGAGAGGCCAGTGGCCGGGCGCGTGGCTCGGCCGGTGAGGTAGACGACGGCCTGTGGTCGGTGGCCGGAGGCGTCTGCCCCTTACCTGCGCCGGGACGGTGTGAAGGGGGCTCTAGCAGCTTCATCTCGCCCAGGCCCCAGGGGAGTCCCCGCCACCGCCATCTTGAGCATCTTCTCCACGACGGTGGCGAGTGCCTACCGACGGTCCGCGAAAGCCAACTAGGCACTGCTGGCCGGGTTTTGGTCCGCTAGGAGGCTACCGATCGGGGACGTACAGGGAAGTGCCCTGCTGCTCTCGGATCTCTCCAGGGCGCTGCTCGTACGGCGGCGCCAGCGAGTGCTGGCTGCAACAGGGATCACGCTGGTCGGCAGGCTGAACAGCAAAGCACTCGCAGGACGTGACAAGGAGGTGCTGGGGCAGGTCCTGGCGGGAGAGCGTGGGTGCACAGGTCTCTGCCCTCGGCATCGGTGTCCTGGGCGCGCTGGCGCTGACATCGGCGTCTTCGACGGCGCCCTGCCTGCGGCCGTTGCTCTGTGGCCGGAGGGTTACACCGTCGTAGGCGGCGCGTCGGCGAGCCGGCTGTGCGGGCCGGACCCGATGCCCGCCTGGTGGGAGTGGAGCGGGAAAGCCCGGCTCCGTGTACTCGCGCCGCAGGACATCCGGCACAGGAGATCGGTAGCTGAGCCTCGAATGCGGCAGGTACCAGGCGTACGAGCGCGGGCTTTGGTGCTGCGGGAGGCGTGGGGCTCGCTCGGGGAGGTTGCTTGACGCTGTCCGGGCTGGGGCCGGGTAGGGGGTTGGTGGCGAGGGCTGAGCAGTTCGGTGGTGCCGTTGGGCGTTGTCCTTCCTTGCTGTCGGGGGCGGGTGTAGGGGCCTCGGTGGGAGGGGTGGGGGTGGATTTGACGGTGGGTGGGGGCGGTTGTAGAGTCGAGCAGTTGCCTGGAGCAGATGCTCGGCAGCAGCCCCCGCTAGGAAGCATTTTCGAGTGGGGACACTCGACTCTTCATTCGGGAATCGAAGCCGGGGAAATCCGGTGGAAAACTTCTGATAGAGTCGGAACCGCCGGAAAGGAAAGCGCGAAAGCGTGGAACTGGAAAGCACCGGGGAAATCGGACAGGAAAACGTCTGATAGAGTCGGAAACGCAAGAACAAAGCAACACAGCAGAACGAAAGCCCGGAGGAAAACCCGCGAGGGTGAGTACGAAGGAAGC
>NZ_JBEYVX010000161.1:0-6560 GCF_040644195.1 Streptomyces sp. NPDC047014
AGGCCGACCAGGGCGGTGGCGTGGGTGAGGTTGGGGAAGTAGCCGATCCGGACCTCGGAGGCGGACAGCTTCTTGCCCTCACCGGCCGCGGGCTGCGGCTTGGCCTCGTCCTTCTTCGCCTCGGAACCGTAACCGCAGGAGGCGAGCGCGCCGATCAGCAGCGGCAGGGCGGCCGCGGCGGCGAGGCCGCGGCGCAGGGTGGTACGGGTGGCAGGCACGGGAGGGCTTCCTCTCGCCGCGCCGTGGACCTACGGCGCGGTGCTTCGGGTGGGGAACGGTGGCGGGTACGGCGGACGGGCGGAGGCGGTCATCGCGCACATCGCGCCACCCCTCCCTGGCCGCTGCCGAGGGCGCCGCTGCCCACACGGCCGCCCTCCTTCGCGAAGGTGGCGTACAGATCGGCGAACATGACTAGAAGTCCCACCCTTCCTCGTCCGGCGCCGCGGCCTCGGCCCGCGAGGCGAAGGACTCGCCCGCCATGCCCGCCGCGAGGGTGGTCCCGTCGGCCGGGTCGATCAGCAGGAAGGACCCGGTGCGCCGCGAATCGGCGTACGCGTCGAGCGCCAGCGGCTCGGCGGTGCGTACGACGACCCGGCCGATGTCGTTCGCGACCAGCTGCCCCGGCTCCGGGTGCGGGGAGAGGTCGTCCAGGGTCAGCCGCGAGGGGATCTCCTTGACGATCGCCTTGACCGTGCGCGTGGTGTGCTTGAGCAGCACCCGGGCGCCGACGGCCAGCGGCTGGTCGGCCACGTGGCAGACCGTCGCTACGACGTCCTGCGTGGTGGCGGGCGCGGTCGCGGACGGCGCGATCAGGTCGCCGCGCGAGATGTCGATGTCGTCCTTGAGGCGCAGCGTCACCGACTGCGGGGCCCAGGCGATGTCCACGCTGCCGCCGAGCGCGTCGATGCCCTCGATCACCGAGGTCCGGCCGGAGGGCAGCACGGTGACGGGCTCGCCGACGCGCAGCACGCCCGAGGCGATCTGGCCCGCGTAGCCCCGGTAGTCGGGGTGCTCCGCCGACTGCGGGCGGATCACGTACTGCACCGGGAAGCGCGCCGGGCAGGCGGTCAGGTCGTGGCTGACCGGGACGGTCTCCAGGTGCTCCAGCACCGTCGGGCCGCCGTACCAGTCCATGTGCGCGGAGGGTTCCACGACGTTGTCCCCGGCCAGCGCCGAGATCGGGATCGCGGTGATCTCCGGGACGCCCAGGTCGGAGGCGTACGCGGTGAACTCCTCGGCGATGGCCGCGAAGACCTTCTCCTCGTAGCCCACCAGGTCCATCTTGTTGACGGCCAGCACCACATGCGGGACGCGCAGCAGCGCGGCCACCGCCGCGTGCCGGCGGGTCTGCTCGATCACGCCGTTGCGGGCGTCGACCAGGACCACGGCCAGGTCGGCGGTGGAGGCACCGGTGACCATGTTCCGGGTGTACTGCACGTGCCCCGGGGTGTCGGCCAGGATGAACCGGCGGCGCGCGGTGGCGAAGTAGCGGTAGGCGACGTCGATGGTGATGCCCTGCTCCCGCTCGGCCCGCAGGCCGTCGGTGAGCAGCGCGAGGTCGGGGGCGTCCTGGCCGCGCTGGGCGGAGACGGCCTCCACGGCCTCCATCTGGTCGGTCAGGACCGACTTGGAGTCGTGCAGCAGCCGGCCCACCAGCGTGGACTTGCCGTCGTCGACGGAACCGGCGGTCGCGAAGCGCAGCAGGGTGGTCGCTGCCAGGTCCGCGAGCTGGGCGGCCTGGTCGGTGGTGCTGGTCATGTCTAGAAGTACCCTTCGCGCTTGCGGTCTTCCATCGCGGCCTCGGACATCTTGTCGTCGGCGCGGGTCGCGCCCCGCTCGGTGAGGCGGGAGACGGCGATCTCGGCGATCACGGCGTCCAGCGTGGCGGCGTCGGAGTCGACGGCGCCGGTGCAGGACATGTCACCGACGGTGCGGTAGCGGATCAGCCGCGTCTCGGGCGTCTCGCCCTCCTTCGGGCCGCCCCACTCGCCGGCCGTCAGCCACATGCCGCTGCGCCGGAACACCTCGCGCTCGTGGGCGAAGTAGATCTCCGGCAGCTCGATGCCCTCGCGGGCGATGTACTGCCAGACGTCCAGCTCGGTCCAGTTGGAGAGCGGGAAGACCCGCACGTGCTCGCCGGGGGCGTGGCGGCCGTTGTAGAGCTGCCACAGCTCAGGGCGCTGGCGGCGCGGATCCCACTGGGAGAACTCGTCGCGCAGGGAGAACACCCGCTCCTTGGCGCGGGCCTTCTCCTCGTCGCGGCGGCCGCCGCCGAACACGGCGTCGAACTTGAGCCGCTGGATGGCCTCGGTCAGCGGGACGGTCTGCAGCGGGTTGCGGGTGCCGTCCGGGCGCTCGCGCAGGGTGCCCGCGTCGATGTACTCCTGGACGGAGGCCACGTGCAGGCGCAGCCCGTGCCGGGCGACGGTCCGGTCGCGGTACTCCAGTACCTCGGGGAAGTTGTGCCCCGTGTCCACGTGCAGCAGGGCGAAGGGCACCGGCGCCGGCGCGAACGCCTTGAGCGCCAGGTGCAGCATGACGATGGAGTCCTTGCCGCCGGAGAAGAGGATCACCGGCTTCTCGAACTCGCCCGCCACCTCGCGGAAGATGTGCACGGCCTCGGATTCGAGGGCGTCCAGGTGCGACAGGGCGTAGGGCGCGTCCGTCTCCCCGTGGACGTGTGCGACGGTCGTCGTCATGCCAGACCCCTCTCGGTGAGCAGCGCGTGCAGGGCCGAGGCCGACTCCTGCACGGTCTGCGTGTGCGACTCGATGCGGAGGTCCGGGGACTCCGGTGCCTCGTACGGGTCGTCGACCCCGGTCAGACCGGAGATCTCGCCCGCCGCCTGCTTGGCGTACAGACCCTTCACGTCACGCTCGGAGCACACCTCGACCGGGGTGGCCACGTGTACTTCGAGGTAGCGGGTGGCGGCGGCCGCGTGCCGCTTGCGGACGGCCTCGCGGCTGTCCGCGAAGGGCGCGATCACCGGGACGAGGGCCTTCACGCCGTTGCTCGCGAGGAGTTCGGCGACGAAGCCGATCCGCTGCACGTTGGTGTGCCGGTCCTCGCGGCCGAAGCCCAGCCCGGCGGACAGGAACTCGCGGATCTCGTCCCCGTCGAGCACCTCCACCCGGTGGCCCTCGGCGCGCAGCCGCTCGGCCAGCGCGTAGGCGATGGTGGTCTTGCCCGCGCTCGGCAGCCCGGTCAGCCACACGGTGGCGCCCTGGTCGCTCACGCTCATCTGCTCTGTCTCCGTATGTTCTCGGCGGGCCGTCATCAGCCGTGCAGTCCGCACTCGGTCTTGCCCCGCCCGGCCCAGCGGCCGGCCCGCGCGTCCTCGCCCTCCGCCACCCGGCGGGTGCAGGGGGCGCAGCCGACGGAGGCGTAGCCGTCCATCAGCAGCGGGTTGGTGAGCACACCGTGCTCGGCGACGTACGCGTCCACGTCGTCCTGGGTCCAGCGCGCGATGGGCGAGACCTTCACCTTGCCCCGCTTCTCGTCCCAGCCGACCACCGGGGTGTTCGCCCGGGTCGGGGACTCGTCGCGGCGCAGGCCCGTCGCCCACGCGTCGTATGCCGTCAGGCCCTCCTCCAGCGGCTTGACCTTGCGCAGCGCGCAGCACAGGTCCGGGTCGCGGTCGTGCAGCCGGGGGCCGTGCTCGGCGTCCTGCTCGGCCACCGTCCGGCGCGGGGTGAGGGTGATGACGTTGACGTCCATCACCGCGTCGACCGCGTCGCGGGTGCCGATGGTCTCCTCGAAGTGGTAGCCGGTGTCGAGGAAGACCACGTCCACGCCGGGGAAGACCCGCGAGGCGAGATGGGCGACCACCGCGTCCTCCATGGAGGAGGTGACGGCGAACTTCCGGCCGAAGGTCTCGGCCGCCCAGCGCAGGATCTCCGGCGCGGAGGCGTCCTCCAGGTCCCGGCCCGCCTGCTCGGCCAGCTCCTTGAGCGTGGCGGCCCTCAGGCCGGCGTTCTTGGCACCGGCACTGTGGAGACCGGCACTGTTGGGACCGGCACTGCTGAGACCGGCGTCTTGCGTGGTGGTCATATCTCGTCCCCTCCCGCTGAGTTCGTCCCGAGCCCCCGGGACAGCAGCCCCAGGTACTTCAGCTGGAAGGCCCGGTTGCAGGCCCGGCATTCCCAGGCGCCGTGACCCGACTCGTGCGGGAACAGGTCCTCGTCCCCGCAGTACGGGCAGTAGAACGGTGCCGCGCGCTCGCTCACGACAGGCTCTTCTCGTCCGCGCGGGCGACCCACGCCGCGAAGCGCTCGCCGTCCTCGCGCTGCTCCTCGTAGCTCTTGACGACCCGCTCCACGTAGTCCGGCAGGCCGGCGGAGGTGACCTTGAGGCCGCGGACCTTGCGGCCGAAGCCCGCCTCCAGGCCGAGGGCGCCGCCCAGGTGGACCTGGTAGCCCTCCACCTGGTTGCCGTCGTCGTCCAGGACCAGCTGCCCCTTGAGACCGATGTCCGCCACCTGGATACGGGCGCAGGCGTTCGGGCAGCCGTTGATGTTGATGGTGATCGGCTCGGCGAAGTCCGGCAGACGGCGCTCCAGTTCGTCGATGAGCGAGGCGCCGCGCGCCTTCGTCTCGACGATGGCCAGCTTGCAGAACTCGATGCCGGTGCAGGCCATCGTGCCGCGGCGGAAGGGGGACGGCTTGACCCGCAGGTCCAGCGCCTCCAGCGCCTCCACCACCGAGTCGACCCGGTCGGCCTCGATGTCCAGCACGATCATCTTCTGCTCGGCGGTGGTGCGCAGCCGGCCGGAGCCGTGGCTCTCCGCGATGTCCGCGATCTTGGTGAGGGTGGCGCCGTCCACGCGGCCCACGCGGGGCGCGAAGCCGACGTAGAACCGGCCGTCCTGCTGCTGGTGGACGCCGACGTGGTCGCGCCACTGGCCGGAGGGCTGCGCGGGGGCGGGCCCGTCGGTCAGCTTGCGCTTGAGGTACTCGTCCTCCAGGACCTGGCGGAACTTGGCCGGGCCCCAGTCCGCGACGAGGAACTTGAGGCGGGCGCGGGTGCGCAGGCGGCGGTAGCCGTAGTCGCGGAAGATCGAGATGACGCCCTCGTACACGTCCGGGACCTCGTCGAGCGAGACCCAGGTGCCCAGGCGGACGCCGAGCTTGGGGTTGGTGGACAGGCCGCCGCCGACCCAGACGTCGAAGCCGGGCCCGTGCTCGGGGTGCTCCACGCCGACGAAGGCGATGTCGTTGATCTCGTGCGCCACGTCGAGCAGCGGCGAGCCGGAGACGGCGGACTTGAACTTGCGGGGCAGGTTGGAGAAGTCCTTGTTGCCCACGATGCGGCGGTAGATCTCGTCGATGGCGGGGGTGCCGTCGATGATCTCGTCCTGCGCGATGCCGGCGACGGGCGAGCCGAGGATCACGCGGGGGGTGTCACCGCACGCCTCGGTGGTGGACAGGCCGACGGCCTCCAGCCGGCGCCAGATCTCCGGGACGTCCTCGATCCGGATCCAGTGGTACTGCACGTTCTGGCGGTCGGTGAGGTCGGCGGTGCCGCGGGCGAACTCCTCGGAGATCTCACCGATGACGCGCAGCTGCTCGGTGGTCAGCCGGCCGCCGTCGATGCGGACGCGCAGCATGAAGTACTTGTCGTCCAGCTCCTCCGGCTCCAGGATCGCGGTCTTGCCGCCGTCGATCCCGGGCTTGCGCTGGGTGTAGAGGCCCCACCAGCGCATACGGCCGCGCAGGTCGTTGGGGTCGATGGAGTCGAAGCCGCGGTGGGCGTAGATCGTCTCAATGCGTGTCCGCACATTGAGACCGTCGTCGTCCTTCTTGAACTGCTCGTTGCCGTTGAGGGGGGTGTGGTGTCCGACGGCCCACTGGCCCTCGCCGCGGTGACGGCCGGTCTTGCGGCGCGCGGCGGCTGCGGGCGCGGCTGCGGGCGTTTCGGGGGTGGCGGCCATGGCGGTACGTCCTTCTTCGGCGGCTCAGGGCAGGGCGGTGGCGCGGGGAGGGGGTGGCGTGACCCCTGGACGCTGAGCGGGTGTGGCGGAATGCCGCGCCTTCGCTCCGGGGTGACCGGGGGAGAGGGGGCGGAATGCGGCCTTCAGGGGACTGCGAGGGGTGCCGCTCGGCGGGCGGTGTGCGGCGGGTGTGCGGCGGGTGCTGGTTCCGTCAGCGGGCCGGACAGATGGCGCTGGACATGCGGCCGAGGTCGACGTGGCGTCGACTCACCAAGGCAATTCCAGCTCCATTCATGGCGGAAGCGTGGCATGGCGCGATTGGAGGAGTCCACCACTGTCCGCGATACGGACAAAGTCGTCCCGACATGTGGGATCGCGTGACGGGGGTCACCCCCCACGCCCCCTGCGGGCGGCCCGGCGCGTGCCTTCCGGGTGCGGGCCGGTGGGTGCGCCTCAAGCGCCGGCGGGGCTGGGGTGGTGTCCGCACTCGGAGTGGGAGAAGGGGGGTGGGGGTGCGGGGCCGGTGGGGGGTGTCTCCTCGGCTCGCGCCTGCGGGCATGGTCGTCCCGTACGGGGTGGTTGCGCGCTCGTCCTGCGGGGACACCCCCCACCGTCCCCACACCCCCACCCC
>NZ_JBEYVX010000162.1:0-6390 GCF_040644195.1 Streptomyces sp. NPDC047014
GGCTGGGTGCGGCCGTCGTGGTCGGCGCGGGGCCGGGCGGCGGGCGCGGGGCCGGCCGGGGGCCCGGACCGGGTCAGAGCAGGCTCTTGAGCCGCAGCAGGTCGCGGAAGCCGGCCTCCAGCCGGACCCGGCCGGAGGCCCACGCCTTGGCGAACCTCAGCTCACCGGCGACCATCGCGACCAGGTCGTCGCCGGTCATGGCGAGCCGGACCTCGGCCTTGGTGGCCGGCGGGCCGGGCATGAGCGCGTCCACCCGGATCCGGCCGCTGTCGAGGCGGCCGGTGAAGGTCTGGTCGAGGTCGGTGATGTGGCAGCTGAGGGAGCGGTCGAAAGAGGCCGCGCCGCGCACGCCCTCGTCGGCCCGCGCGAGGTTGCCGGAGAGTCGGTCGAGTGCTGCTCGGCACTCCTGGATCGTAGCCATCGTGATCACGACCGTACCCCAGAGGCGGACGCGGCCGCGGCGGGCTTCGGGGTAGCGTCGGGGCATGACCCACGAAGCAGCCGGGGACCCGGCGCAGAGCCCGGCCGGGCCCGGGGCGCAGGCGGGAGCGGCGGCGGAGGCCGGTGCGCCCGCCGCGGAGGCCGGGGCCGGGGCGCCCGCCGGGCCCGCCCCGCTGGGGGTCGTCCGTACGCCCACCGGCCACGCCGGGGTGGACGCGCACCTGGCGCGGCTGGCCGGCGCGGACCACCTCGCGGCCGGGGGACACCCCGCGGTGTACGAGGATGTGCACCGGGGGCTGCGTGAGGCGCTGGACGCGCTGGACGCACCGCCCGTCCCCGGTCCGTACGAAAACAGGAGCTGAACCGAACGTGGCAGGAGTGGCACGCCGCCGCCTGGACGCCGAACTGGTACGCCGCAGCATGGCCCGCTCGCGGGAGCACGCCGCGCAGCTGATCGCCGCGGGCCGGGTGACCGTCGGCGGCACCACCGCGACCAAGCCCGCCACGCAGGTGGAGACCAGCGCGGCCCTCGTGGTCCTCAAGGACGACAGCGACCCCGACTACGTCTCGCGCGGCGGGCACAAGCTCGCCGGCGCCCTCGCGGCCTTCGGGCCGCAAGGACTGCGGGTGGAGGGGCGCCGGGCGCTGGACGCGGGCGCGTCCACCGGCGGCTTCACCGATGTCCTGCTGCGGGCGGGCGTGGCGCACGTGGTGGCGGTCGACGTCGGCTACGGGCAGCTCGCCTGGTCCCTCCAGAGCGACGAGCGGGTCACCGTCAAGGACCGGACGAACGTCCGCGAGCTGACCGTCGAGCAGATCGACGGGATCCCCGCGGACCTGGTGGTCGGTGACCTGTCCTTCATCTCCATCGGCCTGGTCCTGCCCGCCCTGGTGCGCTGCACGGCGCCCGGCGCGGACCTGGTGCTGATGGTGAAGCCGCAGTTCGAGGTGGGCAAGGACCGCCTCGGCAGCGGCGGAGTGGTGCGCAGCCCCGAACTGCGGGCGGAAGCCGTGCGCGAGGTCGCGGAGCACGCGGCGGGGCTGGGGCTGGGTGTGCTCGGGGTGACGGCCAGCCCGCTGCCGGGGCCGTCCGGGAACGTCGAGTACTTTCTGTGGCTGAGGGCGGGGGCACCGGCGCTCGACCCGGCGGATGTTGACCGTGCAGTGGCGGAGGGGCCTCAGTGACAGATTCTTCGGGGGTTGCGGGACAGCGCACCGTCTTCCTGCTCGCGCACACCGGACGGCCGGCGGCCATCCGCAGCGCCGAGCTGGTCGTCAAGGGGCTGCTGCGGAGCGGGCTCGGCGTACGGGTCTTCGACCACGAGGCGGTGGACCTGCCGCTGCCGTCCGAGGTGGAGCTCGTCACCGAGTCCACACCGGGCGTGCTCGACGGGTGCGAGCTGCTGATCGTGCTGGGCGGGGACGGCACCCTGCTGCGCGGCGCGGAGTTCGCGCGCGCCTCGGGGGTGCCCATGCTGGGCGTCAACCTGGGCCGGGTCGGCTTCCTGGCCGAGGCCGAGCGCGACGACCTGGACAAGGTCGTGGACCGGGTGGTGACCCGCGCGTACGAGGTCGAGGAGCGGATGACCCTCGACGTGATCGTGCGGACCAACGGCGACGTGCTGCACCGGGACTGGGCGCTGAACGAGGCCGCCGTCCAGAAGATCTCCCCCGAGCGGATGCTCGAAGTGGTGCTGGAGATCGACGGGCGCCCGGTGACGGGCTTCGGCTGCGACGGCATCGTCTGCGCCACGCCGACCGGCTCGACGGCGTACGCCTTCTCCGCGGGCGGGCCCGTGGTGTGGCCGGAGGTCGAGGCGCTGCTGATGGTGCCGATCAGCGCGCACGCGCTGTTCGCGAAGCCGCTGGTGACCTCGCCGGATTCGGTGCTGGCGGTGGAGGTGCAGAGCGGTACCCCGCACGGTGTGCTGTGGTGCGACGGGCGGCGCATGCTGGATCTTCCGGCGGGCGCCCGGGTCGAGGTCCGGCGCGGGGCGGTGCCCGTGCGGCTGGCCCGGCTGCACCACGCCTCGTTCACGGACCGGCTGGTCGCGAAGTTCGCGCTGCCGGTGTCGGGCTGGCGCGGCGCGCCGCACTGACCGGCTCGGGGGGCGCGGCCGGGGTGGGGGAGACCCTCGTCCTCCCCAAGCCCGGCCGCGCTCACCGGTGTTGCCGTCGCATCTCAGTAATAGCACATGCGTTCGAAAAGTTCCGGGCGGGTGCGGTCACATGGCACCGGTGAAATCTCGGTATCGTCGTCCCGTGCTTGAGGAGATGCGGATACGGTCGCTCGGGGTCATCGACGACGCGGTGGTCGAGCTGTCGCCCGGTTTCACCGCGGTGACCGGCGAGACCGGCGCGGGCAAGACGATGGTCGTCACCAGCCTCGGCCTGCTGCTCGGCGGGCGCGCCGACCCGGCCCTGGTACGGATCGGGGCCAAGGCGGCGGTGGTCGAGGGCCGCGTCGTCGTGCGCCCGGACACCCCCGCCGCGGTACGCGCCGAGGAGGCGGGGGCCGAATTCGACGACGGCGCCCTGCTGATCAGCCGGACGGTCTCCGCCGAGGGGCGCTCCCGCGCCCACGTCGGCGGCCGCTCGGTGCCCGTCGGCCTGCTCGGTGAGCTCGCGGACGACCTGGTCGCCGTACACGGGCAGACCGACCAGCAGGGGCTGCTGCGGCCCGCCCGGCAGCGGCAGGCACTCGACCGGTACGCCGGGGACGCCGTCTCCGTCCCCCTGGAGAAGTACGCGGCCGCCTACCGTCGGCTGCGCGCGGCCTCCGCCGAACTGGAGGAAATCACCACCCGGGCCCGGGAACGCGCCCAGGAGGCCGATCTGCTGCGCTTCGGCCTGGACGAGATCGCGGCTGTGGAACCGGTCGCCGGCGAGGACACCGAACTGGCCGCCGAGGCCGAGCGCCTGGGCCACGCCGAATCGCTGGCCTCCGCCGCCCAGGCGGCCCACGCCGCGCTCGCGGGCAACCCCGAGGACCCGGAGGGCGTCGACGCCAACCTGCTCGTCGGGGGAGCCCACCGCGCCCTGGAGGCCGTACGCTCTCACGACCCGGCGCTCGGCGGCCTCGCCGAACGGATCGGGGAGCTGGGCATCCTGCTCTCCGACGTGGCCGGGGAGCTGGCGGGCTACGCCGACGACCTCGACGCCGACCCGCTGCGGCTGGCCGCCGTGGAGGAACGGCGCGCGGCCCTCACCCAGCTCACCCGCAAGTACGGCACCGAGGGCACCGTGGACGGGGTCCTCGAATGGGCCGAACAGGGCGCCTCCCGGCTGCTGGAGCTGGACGGCGACGACGAGCGGATCACCGAGCTGACCGCCGAACGGGATGGGCTGCGCGCCGAACTGTCCCTGCTCGCCCAGACCCTGACCGACGCCCGGGTGGAGGCGGCGACCCGCTTCGCCACCGCCGTCACCGAGGAACTGGCCTCCCTCGCCATGCCCCACGCGCGGGTGACGATCGACATCCGGCAGACCGAGGACCCCGAAGGAGTGGAAGTCGACGGCCGCCCGGTCGCCTACGGCCCCTCCGGCGCCGACGAGGTCGAACTGCTGCTGGCCCCCCACCCCGGGGCCCAGCCGCGGCCGATCGCCAAGGGTGCCTCCGGCGGTGAGCTCTCCCGCGTGATGCTCGCGGTGGAGGTCGTCTTCGCCGGTACCGACCCGGTGCCCACGTACCTCTTCGACGAGGTCGACGCGGGCGTCGGCGGCAAGGCGGCGGTCGAGATCGGCCGGCGCCT
This sequence comes from Streptomyces sp. NPDC047014, assembly GCF_040644195.1. Lineage (NCBI taxonomy): Bacteria > Bacillati > Actinomycetota > Actinomycetes > Kitasatosporales > Streptomycetaceae > Streptomyces > Streptomyces sp. NPDC047014. The sequence goes on from NZ_JBEYVX010000162.1 coordinate 4,194, forward strand.
CGCCAAGCTCGCGAAGTCCGCGCAGGTCGTCGTCGTCACGCACCTGCCGCAGGTGGCGGCCTTCGCGGACCGCCAGCTGCTGGTCGAGAAGACCAACGACGGCTCCGTGACCCGCTCCGGCGTCACCGTCCTGGAGGGCGAGGACCGGGTACGGGAGCTGTCGCGCATGCTCGCCGGGCACGAGGACTCCGTCTCCGCGCGGGCCCACGCCGAGGAACTGCTGGCGGCGGCGCGGGCGGACGGCTGAGCGGTGGGATGGCCAGAGGCCCGGAACGCTGCGTTCCGGGCCTCTGGGTTCCGCTTCCGCTTAGGCCGTGTGGGTGAGGCCGGAGCGGGTCCGCCCGGATCTCTCACGCGATCCGCACCCGTATGGTCCCGGAACGCGCGTGCGGACTGGCATCCTTGGCGACGTCTCTGACTCCCTTCCCCCTGGAGCTTCGGCCCGTGAGCAGCTCCCCGGTCTCCACCACCGTCGCGGCACAGCCCTACGGACGCCCGCCGCTGCGCGCCGTGCAGGTGCTCGGCCCCCGCGCGGGCGCCGGACACTGCTCCCACGTGCGCTCGCTGGCCACCGGGCTCGCCGCGCGCGGGGTGCGCGTCACCGTCTGCGCGCCGGTGCGCGCGGAGGGGGAGTACGACTTCACGGGCGCCGGGGCGCAGTTCGCGCCCGACGCGGTGAGCGTGCTGCGGGCCGCCTGCGCGGGGGCCGACGTGGTGCACGCGCACGGGGTACGGGCCGGGCTGCGGGCCGTCCTGGCCCTGCGCGGGCGGCGGATTCCGCTCGTGGTCACCTGGCACGGGGAGAGCCCGGCGGCGCCGGGCGCGGTGGGGCGGCTGGCCCGGCTGCTGGAGCGCCAGGTGGCGCGGGCCGCGGCGGTGGTCCTCGGCGCCTCCTCGGACCTGGTGGACCTGGCGCGGCTGCGGGGCGCGCGGGATGCGCGGCTGGCTGCCGTGGCCGTACCGGTGGCGCCGGTGGGCGCGGGGGCGGAGGCGGCGGATCCGGGGAAGGTGCGGGCGGAACTGGGCGTGGTGGAACGGCCGTTGCTGATCGCGGTCGGCAGCCTGGTGCCGCGCCGCGGCTACTCGGTCCTGCTCGACGCGGCACGGGAGTGGCGGGCGCTGGATCCCGTACCGCTGCTGGTGGTCGCGGGGGAGGGGCCGCTACGGGACGTACTCGCGCGGCGGATCGAGGAGGAGGGGCTTCCGGTGCGGCTGCTGGGGCGCCGGCGGGACGCGGCGCAGCTGCTGGCCGCGGCGGACGTGGCGGTGCTCCCGAGCCGGTGGGAGGCGCGGGCGCCGCTGGCGCAGGAGGCGCTGCGGGCGGGCGTGCCGTTGGTGGCGACGGCGGTGGGGGGTGTGCCGGAGCTGGTCGGCGAGGCCGCACTCCTGGTCCCCCCGGGGGCCCCGGCCCCCCTGGCGGCCGCGGTCGCCTCCCTCCTGGCGGACCCGTCCCGCCGGTCGGCGCTGGCGGCGGCGGGACGCGCCCAGGCGGCGACGTGGCCGTCGGAGGACGAAACGGTGGCGCAGATCCTCTCCATCTACGACGAACTCACCGAACCCAGCCGCCGCACCCACTGACCCGGCCCGAGCCCCCGCCGCCGGGTGGCCCCTGCCCGCCCCTGCGGGCCCTGCCCAGCCTTCCGGGCCCCGCTCAGCCCTGCGGGCGCCTGCCCAGCCCTGCGGGCCCTGCTCGACCTGTGCGCGCCCGTCCAGCCGTGCGGGCTCCCATCCGGGCGTAGCCGGGCCCTCTCCAGCCTCGCCGGCGTTTGAGGCGCGGGTCCGGGCGGAGCCCGGGGAACGGTGGAAGGGCGGGTAGGGGACAAGCCCCGCAGGGCCCCCACCGTCGCCGCCCGCGCCACCGCTCCGGGGCTCCGCCCCGCACCCCGCGCCTCAAACGCCGGCGAGGCTGAAAGACCGGGGCTCCGCCCCAGGCCCCGCGCCTCAAGCGCCGGCGGGGCTGAAAGATCGGGGCTCCGCCCCGGACCCCCCGCCTCAAGCGCCGGCGGGGCTGGAGGTGGGCGGCGAGGCTGGGTGGGAGCTGGCGAGCCGGAGAGGGTGCGCGGCCGGGACGGGGACACGGGGCTCCGCCCCGCGCCCCGCGCCTCAAGCGCCCGCGCCACCGCTCCGGGGCTCCGCCCCGCACCCCGCGCCTCAAGCGCCGGCGGGGCTGAAAGATCGGGGCTCCGCCCCGGACCCC
>NZ_JBEYVX010000163.1:0-5974 GCF_040644195.1 Streptomyces sp. NPDC047014
GTGTCCCATCCAGCCCCGCCGGCGTTTGAGGCGCGGGTCCGGGCGGAGCCCGGTGCCCGGCGGAGCCGGGTTCCCTGCCCGCCGCCCCAGCCGCCGACCCGCGTAGCCACCCCCACCGCCAGCCCCATCCGTACCGCCGAGGAGACCCACCCGTGAGCGACCACCACGCCGAACCCCCCGCGTGGAGCGAGCCGGACACCACCCCGGCCCCCGTCGCCCCCGCGGCCACCCCCACCGCCCCCGCCACCCCCACCGTCACCCCGGCGGACGCGGCGGACGCCGCCCGCCTCGTCGCCTTCGGGCTCCAGCCCAAACTGGCCCCGGCCCGCGACGCCGAGTACACGGAACTCCTCCGCCGCTACCGCGAGGACCCCCCCTTCGGCCGCCTCGCCGACGCCGTCGCCACCGGCCTCGGCCTCGTCGTCCTGGAGGTGTCCCCCCGCGCGGGCATGGCCGTCGCCGCCGACGAGGACTCCGTCTTCGCCGTCCGGATGGGCGACTACGCCCGCCGCACCGCCGCCGACTCCGCCGACCGCTTCCTGCACGGCCTCGCCCACCTCGCCGTCGCCGCCCTCGCCTTCCCGCGCCCCGAGGACCTCGCCGACGACGGCTACATCGGCCGCGTCACCGTCAACGGCGTCGACGCCTTCGTCCGCCAGACCTGCCGCCGCCTGGAGGAGCGCGCCGCCGAGCTCGGCGAGAACACCGACCCGGCCTCCGACGCCCCCGGCCTGGAGGCCGCCTGGCGCGTCTACACCCGCCGCAGCGCCACCGGCGCCACCAAGGACGCCCGCCGCCTCGCCGGCTCCACCACCGGCATCGTCGGCAAGGCCGCCGCCTTCCTCACCGACTCCGGCTTCCTCCAGCGCACCGGCGACGACTCCGGCGGCACCTACCGCACCACCCCCCGCTACCAGCTCCAGGTCCGCGACATGGCGGGCAGCGCGGCCATGGCCGAACTGCTGGAACTGGGCGTGGTCCCCGTCAGCGACGGCTCCGCGACCCTCCTGCCGCCGCCCGAAGGCGACGACCTGGAACTCGCCGCCGACGCCGGGCTGCCCTTCCACGCCTGAGCCGGCCGCTCCCGGCCCGCCCCGCCCCGTACGCCCCTCCCCAAGACACCACGAGAGTCCGCCGCCATGTACGAGCTGTCCCGGATCCGCCTCTACTCCATCGGGCCCGCCGGCGCACGCTACGCCGACACCGTGCTCGACCTGCGCGGAGTCGGCGCGCCGGTGCCCCACCCGGCGCCGGCCCAGGCGGAGTTCTTCGAGGAGGAGCCGACCGGCCCGCCGCGCCGCCCCGCACCCGCCGGCGTGCTCTTCCTGGAGAACGGCGGCGGCAAGTCCGTCCTGCTCAAGCTGATCTTCTCGGTGATGCTCCCCGGCCACCGCAACACCCTCGGCGGCGCCAGCTCCGGCGTCCTGCGCAAGTTCCTGCTCGCCGACGACTGCGGGCATGTCGCCCTGGAGTGGCAGCACACCCAGACCGGCGAATGCGTCGTCGTCGGCAAGGTCAGCGAGTGGCGCGGCCGGCAGGTCTCCAACGACCCCCGCAAGTTCGCCGAAGCCTGGTACTCCTTCCGCCCCGGCCCCGGCCTCAGCCTCGACAGCCTCCCCGTCGCCGAGGCCACCGCCGTCCGCCCGCCCGTCGAAGGCGCCTCCGGGGCGCAGGGCCGCCGCCGCACCATGAAGGGCTTCCGCGACGCGCTCACCGAGGCGGGCAAGGCGTACCCGCACCTCGACGTGTCCTTCGAGGAGATCCACGACCGCTGGAACGAGCACCTGACCGAGCTCGGCCTGGACCCCGAACTCTTCCGCTACCAGCGCGAGATGAACGCCGACGAGGGCGAGGCCGCCGGCCTCTTCGCCGTGAAGAAGGACTCCGACTTCACGGACCTGCTGCTGCGCGCCGTCACCGACACCCGCGACACCGACGGCCTCGCCGACCTCGTCCACGGCTTCGGCAACAAGCTCGGCCGCCGCGCCGAGCTGATGGCGGAACGGGACTTCACCGCCGGTTCGGTGGACCTCCTCACCCGGATCGTCGAGGCGGCCGCGGCCCGCTCCCGGCTGCGCGACGTGCACGCCGGAGCGGAACGCCGTACGAGGACCCTCGCGCGGCGGCTGTCCGCCCGCGCCGCCGAGGAGCGCGGCCGGGCCGCCGACCTCGCCCAGCAGGTCACCGCCGCCGCCCACGAGGTCACCGCCGCCGAGTCCGCGCGCGCCCGCAGCGCCGCCGTCTCCGCCGAACTCGCCTACCGGCACGCCTCGCTGGCCCTGACCGTCGCCGACAAGGCCGCCGCCGCGCAGCGCCGCGAACTGCTCGAAGCCCGCACCCTGCACTCCGCCTGGCAGGCCGCCGAGACCGTGCTGCGCCACCGCGCCGCCGCCGACCGTTCCGCGCGGGTCGCCGCCGCGATCCGGGAGGCCGAGCGCGACGCCGCCCCGGCCCTCGCGGCCCGCGCCACCGCCGCGGGTGAGCTCGTACGGGCCCTGCACGCCGCCGCCGAGCACGGCGAACGCCTCGCCAACGAGGAGGAGGAGCGCTCCGCCGGACTCCAGGCCGCCGGGGAGGACGCCCACCGCGACGCCACCGCCGCCGCCACGGCCGCCCAGCGGGCCCGCAGCGAGGCCGAGCACCTCCGGGCCCGGCTCAGCGAGGTCCAGCAGGAGACCGCCGAGGCCGTCCGCGCGGGCTGGCTCGACGACTCCGCCCCCGACGCCGACCCGGCCCGCGCGGCCCTCGCCGCCGCCGACGCCGAGAAGGGCGCCGTGGCCGCCTGGGACGAGGCCCGTGAGGCCGCCCGCGCCACCGCGGAGGCCGCCCGCGAGGCCGCCGCCGCCGAATCCCGGGCCGAACTGACCGCCGCCCGCGCCGCGGACGCCGCCGACGCCGCCGAGGGGGCCCACGAGGCCGAGCACCGGGCCGCCGCCTCCCTGGCCGCCGCCCCGCGCCTGACGGAGCTGCTGGGCCTGCCCGCGCCCGCCCCGCTCGTCCCGCACCAGAGCGGCACCGGCGGCACCGGCGGCTCCGCCGACTCCGGCGACCGCCCCGGGGCCGCCGGGCTGACCGTCGACGAGCTGGACCGGAACGCCGACGACCTGCGCACCCTGCTCACCGACGGGGTGGCCGCCGCCGAACGCCAGCTGTTCGAGCTGCGCACCGCCGCCGCCGACGACGCCCGCATCCTCGGCGCGCTCGGCGACGGCGGCCTGCTGCCGCCCGGCCCCGACGTGCTCGCCACCGTGGAATACCTCGGTGAGCACGGCATCCCGGCCCTGCCCGGCTGGCGCTACCTCGCGCAGGCCGTGGACCCCGCCGACCACGCCGCCGTGCTCGCGGCCCGCCCCGAGCTCGTCGACGGCGTCATCATCACCGACCCCGACACCCACCAGCGGGCCCGCGAGGTGCTGTCCGGCGCGGCCCTGCTGCCCCGCTCCACCGTCGCCGTCGGCACCGCCGCCGCCCTGCTGGCACCCCTCCCGCAGCCGGGCCCCGGCGAGGACACCGCCGTGTCCAGCATCTTCATCGTCTCCCCGAACCCGGCCATGCACGACGAGCACGCCGCCGACGAGGAACGCCAGGCGCTGCGCGCCCGCGCCGCCGCCCGTGACACCGAGATCCGCGAGCTCGCCGCCCGCCTCGCCGGGGACCGCGAGCTGTCCGCCCGGCTCGCCTCCTGGCGCACCGGCTGCCCGCACGGCCGGCTCGCCGAGCTCGCGGAGCAGGCCGCGGCCGCGCGGGCGTTCGCCGAGGAGGCCGACGCCGAGCTGGCGGAGGCCCGTACCGTACGCGCCGAGGCCGACGAGGCCGCCGCCGACGCGGCCCGCGTACGCGACGAGCGCCAGGACACCGCCCAGCGGGCCCGCCGGACCGCCGACGCCCTCGCCGGGCTCGCCTACCGGCTGCGCGAGCGGGCGGGCTGGCAGGCCCGGCTGCGTGAACTCGCCGACGACGCCGCCGAGTCGGAGGCCCGCGCCGAGATCTGCCTGGACCGGGCCCGCGCCGCCGACGAGGACCGGCGCGCCGCCCAGCGCGCCGCCGACGACGCCCGCCGCACCGCCCGCGCCCTGCGCGCCGAACGCGCCGAGATCGCGGGCGCCCCCGACCAGCTGCCCGAGCCGGACGAGAACGCCCCGCGGGTGCCGCTGCCGGACCTGCGCGAGGCGTACCGGGCGGCCTCGCAGCTCTACGAGAAGGTCGGCGTCGGCGCCGACCTGCGCGCCGAGCAGGCCCGCGCCGAGAGCGACGAGAGCGCCGCCCTCGCCGAACTGGACCGCCTCACCAACAAGGTCCGTACCCGCGCCGCCCAGCTCCTCGAAGGCACCGACGGCTCCGACGGCCCCTCCCGGCAGGCCGCCGCGGCCCGCGCCGAATCCCTCGTACAGATGCTGGAGACCCGCGCCTCCACCGCGAGCGAGCAGCTCGGCCGGCTGCGCGGCGAGGCCGAACGGCACGCTCCCGCCGAGGGCGAGGTGCACACCGACCTGCCCGAGGAGCTGATCCCGGAGGACGTCGACCACGCGCAGGGCCTGCTGCGCACGGCCACCGCCCAGCTCGCCGCCCACAGCGCGGCCGTGGAGGGCGCCCGCGCCGCCCACGCCGACCTGCTGCGCGCCCACCGGACCTCCGAGGACGGCGCGGGCGGCTTCGACGAGACCGCGGCCCTGCTGCGGGACCTGCTGCGCGACCACACCCACCAGGACGACGAGCAGGAGCCGGCCCCGCACCCGGGCACCCTGGAGGAGGCCCGCCAGTCGGCCACCGAGGCCCGCCGCTCGCTGCGCGGCTGCGCCGCCGACCTGTCGGCCGCCGAGTCCGCCGTCCGCGAGGCGAGCGACATCCTGGTCCGGCACGCCAACGCCACCCGCTACGAGCAGGTACGCACCCCCGCCCGCCAGCAGATCCGCGAACTGCCCGCCTCCGCGCTGCCCGAGCACGCCGCGTCCTGGGCGGCGGCCTTCGCGCCCCGGCTGCGCGTCCTCACCGACGAGCTGGCCCAGCTGGAGCGCAACCGCGACAGCATCGTCGACCGGCTGCGCGGGCTGGTGGAATCGGCCCTGGCCACGCTGCGGTCCGCGCAGCGCCTCTCCCAGCTGCCCGAGGGGCTGGGGGAGTGGTCGGGGCAGGAGTTCCTGCGGATCCGCTTCGAGGAGCCAGACCAGGCCACGCTGACCGAACGGCTGGGCGAGGTCATCGACGAGGCGACGCGCACGGCCGTGCGGAAGAACGCGGCCGCCGCCTTCGGCGAGGGCCGCCGCGACGGCATGTCCCTGCTGCTGCGGGGCGTGCAGGCGGCCCTGGAGCCCAAGGGCATCGCCGTGGAGATCCTCAAGCCGGACGCGGTGCTGCGCGCCGAGCGGGTGCCGGTGGGGCAGATGGGCGACGTGTTCTCCGGCGGGCAGCTGCTCACCGCGGCGATCGCGCTGTACTGCACGATGGCGGCGCTGCGCAGCAACGACCGGGGCCGCGACCGGCACCGGCACGCGGGCACGCTGTTCCTGGACAACCCGATCGGGCGCGCGAACGCCACCTACCTGCTGGAGCTCCAGCGGGCCGTCTCGGACGCGCTCGGCGTCCAGCTGCTGTACACCACCGGCCTGTTCGACACGACGGCGCTGGCCGAGTTCCCGCTGGTGATCCGGCTGCGCAACGACGCCGACCTGCGGGCGGGGCTCAAGTACATCAGCGTGGAGGAGCACCTGCGGCCGGGGCTGCCGCAGCAGTCCACGGAGGGGGAGACCATCCACGGGGAGATCACGGCGACGCGCATGTTCCGCCGCTCCGCCGCCGGCTCCTGACCCCGGGCAGCGCGCAACGGCCCCCCGGCTCCGGGGGGCCGCAGCGCTCCGGGGGGCCGCAGGGCGCGCGCAGCCCCGTACGCGCCTTCCTCAGCGGCGGCCGAAGATCGCCAGGCCGTCCTCGGCGGCTATGCGGCCCGGACCGCCGCGCGGCGCGGTCCGCGCCGGAC
>NZ_JBEYVX010000164.1:0-5809 GCF_040644195.1 Streptomyces sp. NPDC047014
TCCGTGGTGGGTGACGAGGTGGTGGGCGAGGAGTGCGCCGAGGGTGCCGGTGCCGCCGGTGATCAGCGCCGTCCCGTCCCGGTCGATGCCCTGCGGGACGGTCAGGACCGCCTTGCCGACCAGCTTCGCCTGGCTCAGGTCGCGCATCGCGTCGCGGGCGCGCCGTACGTCGTACGTGGTGAGGGGCGGGAGCACCAGAGCGCCGTCCCGGTACAGGTCCATCACCGCGACCAGCATCTCCTGGATCCGGTCCGGTCCCGCTTCCATCAGGTCGTACGCCGCGTAGGCGACGCCCGGGTACGTCCCGGCGACCTCCGCGGGCTCGCGCTTGTCGGTCTTGCCCATCTCCAGGAAGCGCCCGCCCCGGGGCAGCAGCCGCAGTCCCGCGTCCACGAACTCGCCCGCCAGGCAGTCCAGGACCACGTCGACCCCGCAGCCGCCGCTGGTCTCCATGAACCACTGCTCGAACTCCAGGGTCCGGGAGTTGCCGATGTGCGGTGCGTCCAGGCCGTGGTCGCGCAGGGTCTGCCACTTGCCGGGGCTCGCCGTGCCGTACACCTCGGCGCCGAGGTGCCGGGCGAGCTGCACGGCGGCGATGCCCACACCTCCGGCCGCCGCGTGCACGAGGACCGACTCGCCCTGCCGCACCGCGGCCAGGTCCACCAGACCGTAGTAGGCGGTCAGATGGGTGATCGGGACCGTGGCGGCCTGCTCGTAGGACCATCCGTCGGGCATCGGGGTCAGGAACCGGTGGTCGCAGACGGCGACCGGTCCGAACGAGTCCGAGCACAGGCCCAGGACCCGGTCGCCGACGGCGACGTTGGTCACCCCGGCGCCGGTCTCCATGACGACACCGGCGATGTCGCCGCCGATGCCCTTCTGGGTGGTGACGACGCCGAGCGCGACCACGACGTCCCGGAAGTTCATACCGACCGCGTGCACCGCGACACGGACCTGTCCCGCCCCGAGCGGGCCGAGGACCTCCGGGCAGGGCACCAGCGCCAGGTTCTCGATGGTTCCGCTGCCCGTGCTCTCCAGGCGCCACGGCGCCCCCGTCGACGGCGGCAGCAGCGCCGGGTGCGAGCGGGCACGCGCCAGCCGGGGCGCGGTGACCGTGCCGCGACGGACGGCGGTCCGGGGCTCGGCGGTCCCCAGGGCCGCCGCGAACGCCTCCCGGGACTCCGGCTCGCCGTCCAGGTCGACGAGGCCGAACCGGTCCGGGTTCTCGGTCTGCGCCGAGGTCACCAGACCCCAGCTCGTCGCGTGCGGGAGATCGGTGACGTCCTCGGCGTCGCCCGCGGCGACCGCCCCCGTCGTCACGAACACCAGCCGGGAGGAGCCGAAGCGGTCGTCGGCCAGCCAGGCGCGGACCCACTCCAGGGTCTCCTGCGCGGCGGCGTGTGCCGCGGCCACCGGATCGCCGGACCCCGCCGGGGCCAGGCAGACCACCACCTGGTCCGGGACCGGGCCCTCCGCGGCGAGCGCGGCCAGGTCCGGCCGCACCGCCGCGGCCCCGTCGGCCAGCGCGAACGGGTCCTCGCCCACCAGGGTGTACGCGGCGGCCCCCGCGCCCTGTGCCCCGGAGGGCAGCGCGGTCCAGTCGAGGTGGAGCAGCGCCTCCTCCAGCGCGCCGCCCGACGGCTTCCCGATCGCGGCCGGCCGGGTCACGAGTGAACGCACCGCGACGACGGGCCGGCCCGTGTCGTCGGTGAGCAGCAGCGAGAGCTGGTCACCGGACGGAGTGAGCCGGCCCCGGGCCGCGGTCGCCCCGGTCGCGTACAGGTGCACACCGGTCCAGGCGAACGGCAGCCGTACGCCTGCCTCCTGGTCGCCGGCCACCGCCATGGCGTGCAGCGCGGAGTCCAGCAGGGCGGGGTGGACGCCGTACCGGCCGGCCTCCTCCCGTTCCGCCTCGGGCAGCCGGATCTCGGCGAACAGCTCGCCGTCCCGGCGCCACACCGCCTCCAGGCCGCGGAAGGCCGGCCCGTAGTGGTAGCCGCCCTCGGCGAGGTCGTCGTAGACACCGTCCAGCGGGACGGGCTCCGCCCCGGCGGGCGGCCAGGCCGCGTCCGGTACGGGCTCCTCGGGTGCCTCCGCGCCCAGGGTGCCGGTCGCGTGCAGGGTCCAGTCCCCGTCACCGGTCCGGGAGTGCACGGTGACCGCGCAGCCGCCCGTGCCCTCGTCCGGAGTGGCGCGGACCTGCACCGTGACATCGTCCTCAGGGCCGGCGCCCAGCAGCAGAGGCGCCTGCAGGGTCAGTTCCTCCAGGTGCGGCAGGCCCAGGTGGTCACCCGCCCGGACCGCCAGGTCCACGAAGGCCGTGCCCGGCAGCAGGGCCGTGCCGGAGACCGCGTGGTCCAGGAGCCAGGGGTGGGTACGCCCGGACAGCAGGCCGGTGAGCACCACGCCCTCACCGCCCGCCATGACCACGGCCGCGCCCAGCAGCGGATGGTCCGCCGGCTCCAGGCCGGTCGCCGTCAGGTCCCCCGCCCCGCGCCGCCCCTCCAGCCAGAACCGGCGGCGCTGGAACGCGTACGTCGGCAGCTCCACCTGCCGGGCCCCGGCGAACACCGGTGCCCAGTCGACGCCGACGCCCAGCACCCCGGCCTCGGCCACCGAGGTCAGCATGCGCCGCAGACCGCCGTCGTCACGGCGCAGCGAGCCCACGGCCGCCGCGGCCGCGCCGGCGGCGTCGATGGTGTCCTGGACGGACGGCACCAGCACCGGATGCGGGCTGATCTCCGCGAAGACGGTGAAGCCCTGCGCGAGCGCGGCCCGCGTGGCCCCTTCGAACTCCACGGTGTGGCGCAGGTTCCGGTACCAGTACCCGGCGTCCAGCTCCGCGGTGTCCAGCGTGCCGCCGGTGAGGGTGGAGAAGAACGGTACGGACGACGAGCGCGGCGCGACGTCCTTGAGCTCCGCGGCGAGATCCGCTTCGATCTCCTCCACCTGCGCGGTGTGGGAGGCGTAGTCCACCGGGATACGGCGGGCCCGGACGCCGTCCTCGGCGCAGCGGGCGAGCAACGCGTCGAGCGCGCCGGGTTCACCGGCGACCACCGTGCTGAACGGTCCGTTGACCGAGGCCACCGAGAGGGCCCCCGGCCGGTCCGCGATCAGCTCCCGCGTCCCCGCGGCGGACAGGGCCACGGAGACCATGCCGCCCCGCCCGGCCAGCGCGGAGCCGATCGCCTTGGCCCGCAGGGCCACGATCCGGGCCCCGTCGGCCAGGTCCAGGGCCCCGCAGACGCACGCGGCGGCGATCTCCCCCTGGGAGTGGCCGATCACGGCGTCGGGCTCGACCCCGTAGGAGCGCCACACCTCCGCCAGCGAGACCATCACCGCCCACAGCGCGGGCTGCACCACGTCGACCCGGTCCCAGGGCGGGGTGCCCGGCTCCTGCCGCAGCACGGCGAGCAGCGACCAGTCGACGTACGGGGCGAGCGCCTCCGCGCACTCCTGGACCCGCGCGCCGAAGACCGGTGAGGAGTCCAGCAGTCCGGCGGCCATGCCCAGCCACTGCGCACCCTGCCCGGGGAAGACGAAGACCACCCGGTCGTCACCGAGGACGGAACCCTCGGCCACGCCCGGCGGCAGCGCCGCGTCCGGATCGGCGGCCCGGCCCGCGAGCCCGGCCGCACCGCTCAGCAGCGCCTCCCGGCCGGCGCCCAGTACCACCGCACGGTGGGGGAGCGCCGCCCGGCCGGCCAGGGTCGCGCCCACGTCCGCCGGCGACAGCTCCGGGTGCGCCTCCACATGCGCCACCAGCCGCGCGGCCTGCGCGTACAGCGCCGCCCGGTCGTGCCCGGAGAGCACCCACGGGACCACCTCGGGAGCCACGGGAGCGGCGGTCACCGGCTCGGCGGCCGGGGGCTGCTCGATGATGACGTGGGCATTGGTGCCGCTGATCCCGAAGGAGGACACACCGGCCCGGCGCGGAGCACCGTCCGTCGTCCACTCCCGCGGCTCGGTCAGCAGCTCCACCCCGCCCTCGGACCAGTCGATCTGCCCGCTGGGCCGGTCCACGTGCAGGGTCCTGGGCATGACGCCGTGCCGCATCGCCATGACCGTCTTGATGATGCCCGCCGCGCCCGCCGCGGCCTGGGTGTGGCCCATGTTGGACTTGATCGATCCCAGCCGCAGCGGCCGCCCGGAGGGCCGCTCCCGGCCGTAGGTGGCCATCAGCGCCTGCGCCTCGATGGGGTCACCGAGGGTGGTGCCCGTGCCGTGCGCCTCCACCAGGTCGACATCGCCCGGTCCGAGGCCCGCGTTGCCGAGCGCCGCCTCGATCACCCGCTGCTGCGCGGGCCCGTTCGGCGCGGTCAGGCCGTTGGACGCACCGTCCTGGTTGACGGCCGTTCCCCGTACGACCGCCAGAACGGGGTGGCCGTTGCGGCGGGCGTCGGAGAGCCGCTCGACCAGCAGGAGTCCGGCGCCCTCGCCCCAGCCGGTGCCGTCGGCACCGTCGGCGAAGGAGCGGCACCGGCCGTCGGGGGACAGGCCGCCCTGCCGGGACAGCTCCACGAACACGGCGGGCGTCGACATCACGGTCACGCCACCGGCCAGCGCCAGATCGCACTCGCCGCCACGCAGCGCCTGCGCGGCCAGGTGCAGGGCCACGAGCGAGGACGAGCACGCGGTGTCGATGGTGAGGGCGGGCCCCTCCAGACCCAGGGTGAACGCGATCCGCCCGGAGGCGACCGAGCCGGCCGAGCCGGTCCCGATGAACCCCTCGGCCTCCTCGGGCAGTTCGGCCCGGTCCGAGGCGTAGTCGTGGTACATCATGCCGGTGAACACGCCGGTCCGGCTGCCGCGCACCGTGTGCGGGTCGATGCCCGCGTGCTCCAGCGCCTCCCAGGCCGTCTCCAGCAGCAGCCGCTGCTGCGGGTCCATGGCCAGGGCCTCGCGCGGCGAGATACCGAAGAACTCCGGGTCGAAGTCGGCCGCGTCGTAGAGGAATCCGCCCTGGCGCACGTACGAGGTGCCCGGCCGGGTCAGCTCCGGGTCGTACAGCCGCTCCACGTCCCAGCCGCGGTCCTCGGGCATACCGGCGATCGCGTCCCGGCCGGAGCGCACCAGCTCCCACAGCTCCTCGGGGGACGACACCCCGCCCGGGTACCGGCAGGCCATGCCCACGATCGCGATCGGCTCGTCGGCCGCGGAGGCCGCCCCGGCCGGGCGCGCGGCGGGCCGCGCCTGCTCCTCGCCCGTCAGCTCGCCGAGCAGGAAGTCCACCACGGCGGCCGGCGTCGGGTGGTCGAAGACCAGCGTCGCGGGCAGCCGCAGACCGGTCGCCCCGCCCACGCCGTTGCGCAGCTCGATCGCCGCCAGCGAGTCGAAGCCCAGCTCGCGGAAGGTCCGCTTCGCGTCCAGCCCCTCGGACGTCGGGTACCCGAGCGCCGTCGCCGCGTGCGTCCGTACGAGGTCCAGCAGCCGCCGTGCCCGTTCGGCCCGCGGCAGCGCCGCGAGCTCGGCCGCGAAGGCCGGACTCCCGGCGGTCCCCGGGGCGGCCGCCGCCCGGCGGGCCGGAGCGCGCACCAGGCCGCGCAGCAGCGGCGGCAGCGTGCCCGCACCGGCCTGGGTCCGCAGCGCCGTGAGGTCCAGCGGCATCGGCACGGAGACCGGCGCGTCCAGCGCGAGCGCCGCGTCGAACAGCGCCAGGCCCTGCTCCTCGGAGAGGGGCACCACCCCGGCGCCGGCCATGCGGCGCATCACCGCCTCTTCGTTGTCGAGGTGGTGGGTCATGCCGGTGCGTTGGGCCCAGAAGCCCCAGGCGAGGGAGGTGGCGGGGTGTCCGTGGGCGCGGCGGTGG
>NZ_JBEYVX010000165.1:0-5465 GCF_040644195.1 Streptomyces sp. NPDC047014
GCGGGGGCCGGTGCGGCGGGGGCCGGTGCGCCCCCGCACCCCGGGGGGCCGGCCGCCCGCCCCCGGCTGAGGGGCGGGACCGCGCGGGGGAGGCCGTACCGTATCCGGGTGACGACAGAGCTCGGGCCGTTCGCGCCCACCCGGCAGTGGATGCGGGCCCATCCGCTCGCCACCGATGCCGTGCTGGCGTTCGGCGCGCTCGTCTCCATGGTCGTGGGCTCCTTCGCGGATCCGCACGGCCCCCACGGGCCCACCTTCGGGACCCGCGCCCCCGATCCGTTCTCGCTGGTGCTGATGCTGCTGGGCGCGGTCGCGCTGGTGTTCCGGCGGCGCCGGCCGCGGACCGTGCTCGCGGTGACGGGCGGGCTGTCGCTGCTGGAGCTGGCCACGGGCGAGCCGCGGGCGCCGGTCGCGATGTGCACGGTGATCGCGCTGTTCACGGTGGCCTCGCGCACCGACCGGCCGACGACCTGGCGGATCGGGCTGCTGACGATGGCGGGGCTGACGGGCGTCGCGATGCTGGCGGGGCCGCTGCCGTGGTACGCGCAGGAGAACATCGGGATCTTCGCCTGGACGGGCATGGCCGCGGCCGCCGGGGACGCGGTGCGCAGCCGGCGGGCCTTCGTCGACGCGATCCGGGAGCGGGCGGAACGGGCCGAGCGCACGCGGGACGAGGAGGCGCGGCGGCGGGTCGCGGAGGAGCGGCTGCGGATCGCGCGGGACCTGCACGATGTGGTGGCGCACCATATCGCGCTGGTGAACGTGCAGGCCGGGGTGGCCGCGCACGTCATGGACAAGCGGCCGGACCAGGCGAAGGAGGCGCTGGCGCACGTACGGGACGCCAGCCGGTCGGCGCTGAACGAGCTGCGGGCGACGGTGGGGCTGCTGCGGCAGTCCGGCGACCCGGAGGCACCGACGGAGCCGGCGCCGGGGCTGGCGGTGCTGGACGCCTTGGTGGACACCTTCCGGCACGCGGGGCTGCCGGTGGAGGTCATCCTCCAGCTGGACGGCGAGCCGGGGGCGCTGCCGGCGGCGGTGGACCTGGCGGCGTACCGGGTGATCCAGGAGGCGCTGACCAATGTGCGCAAGCACGCGGGGGCCGGGGCGCGGGCGGAGGTGAGCGTGGTCCGGGTCGGGCCGTCGGTGGAGATCACGGTCCTGGACGACGGCGGCGCGGAGACCGGGGCCGCGCCGGATCCCGGGGGCGGTCACGGCCTGCTCGGCATGCGCGAACGCGCGGGCGCCCTGGGCGGCACCTGCTCGGCGGGCCCCCGCTTCGGCGGCGGCTACCGCGTCCACGCGACCCTCCCGTGCGGCGCGTAACCGCTCCCGCCGCCGGGGGCTGCCTCAGCCCCGGCCGTGCGGGTCGCCCTTGACCCCGTCCACGAAGGTGCTGAACGCGGCGGCGGGGACGCTGAGGACGGGCCCGGCGGGGACCTTGGAGTCCCGGACGGGCACGAGGCCGAGCGAGGCGGCGAGGTTGGTGGCGACCTCGACACAGGCGCCGCCGTTGCTGCTGTAGCTGGACGTGAACCACTGCGGTTGTTCGCTTGCCATGGGGCCCCCTTCCGGGGTGGAGTACGTGACGGCTCAGACGGCGCCGAGCGGGTCTTCCTTGACTCTGGCGATGAATCCGGCGAACGCCTCGGGCGCGAACCGAAGAACGGGCCCACCCGGGTTCTTGGAGTCCCGCACGGGAACGGCTCCCGCGAGACCGGCGAGGGCAACCTCTACGCAGTTGCCACCGTTGGAGCTGTAGGAGGACGTGAACCACTGCGGGCGTTCGGTCATCGCGGTGCCCTTCCGAAGTGTGGTGTGCGACTGGTCAGACGGCGCCGAGCCGGTCGTCCTTGACGCTCGCCACGAAGGTGGTGAACACGGCGGCGGGGACGCTGAGGACGGGGCCGCTCGTCATCTTTGAGTCGCGGACAGAGACGATGCCGCGCGCCGGGGCGAGGTTGACGGCGAGTTCCACGCAGTTGCCACCGTTGTTGCTGTAGGAGGACTTGAACCATTGCGGGTGTTCGGTCGTCACAGGGGTGCCCTTCCGAAGTGCCTGGGTCAAGGCCAAGGAGCCGGCTTGCGAGGGCGTATCGGCCTGCGGCAGATGGTAGGCCGTCAGCATGGGCAGCACCACAGTGCCTCAGGCCGTCACAGCGAAGCCCCGCCGCTCCGCGAAGGTGGGAGTGACGGGGCCCTGGTGGTGCGTGGTGGCTCAGATCGCGCCGAGCTGGTCGTCCTTGACGCTCGCCACGAAGGTGGTGAACACGGCGGCGGGTACCGAGAGGACGGGGCCGCTCGACACCTTCGAGTCGCGGACGGAAACGACGCCGCGCGTCGGCACGAGGTTGACGGCGAGTTCCACGCAGTCGCCGCCGTTGTTGCTGTACGAAGACTTGAACCAACGGGGGGTCTCGGTTGTCACGGGGTGCCCTTTCGTAACTCTTCAATCATCGCAACGGAAGCCGCCGGGGACAGCGCTTCGCCCTGTAGCTGATGGTAGGCCGTCAACGTGGGCAGTACGGCCATGCTCTCGCGCTCTAGGTGCCCTTGGGTCTGCGACTCGGCATAACAGAGCACTGACCGGTCAGACAGCGTCAACAAGTTCACCGGCAGGTCGAACGGGCGACGTTCGCCTATCTCGTAGGGTGCAACTTGCAGCAGCACGTGAGGTAGGGACGCAAACTCTACGAGCCTCCTCAACTGGGCATCCATGACGGCGCTGCCCCCGATGGGCCGCCGGATGCAGCTCTCGTCCATGGTCACGAACACCATGGGCGGGCGTGGTCTCACCAGGGCCGATTGGCGTTCCGCGAGGAACGCAACGCGTTCGTCAGCCTGCCCCTGCGAGATGGCACCCCGCTGCACGGCACTGTCAGCGAGGACCCGAGCGTACTCCGGGGTCTGCAATAGGCCCGGAACGATGCCGATGTTGTAGAGCCGAATCTCTACGGCGCGACCCTCACAGCCGACGTACTCCGGGAATCCTTCCAGCAGCACGCCCTGCTTGATCCTGCGCGACTCGCGTTCGAAGGATTCTGCTGTTCCGGCTGTACCGAACACAGCGTCAGCCTTGCGCGAGAAACGAGAGGTTGGAGGTTTCCGAGCAGTTTCAACCGCTGAAATATGCTGACTGGAATATCCCATTGACACAGCTAACTCGTCCTGGCTCCACCCGCGAGCCTCCCGTGACCTGCGCAAACGGTCCCCATACGCGTCCGCGGGGCTCCGGGCAGGGTCTAACTCCTTGCGGTTGACCATGCGAACCGAACCCTTCCTTCCTCAGCGACTACTTGAAGGGCTCTCGACTCTAGGCCACGCTGACTCACCTCGGTAGCGGAACGACTACAGAGAGGAGCGGCGGTGTTCGTGAGCAAGAAGGGCGCCCCTCGGGGGCGGAGCGCGCTGTCCGGCGGGGTGGAGCAAGGACCGCCGGCGTCGGGCCCGCTCGAACCGGTGCCGCGCCCCGGGTGCGGGGTCTGCGCCGCCAACGGGCAGGACCGCGAACTCGCGCGGGCGGCCGGCGACACCGCCCGCGTGCGGTCGCTCAGCGCCGAGCTGGAGAACCACCACGCGGGAGAGGCAGCCGTACGGCTGTGGGTCCGGACCGGGGAGGAATGACGAGTGAGCACGATCATGCGCTACGTGGAGCACCGGATCCGCAGCCACCCGGACTCGGACCCGGTCGTCGCGGCGCGCTGCACCCGGCGGGGGTGCACATGGCGGGCCCGGCCGGGCCTGACCGTCGAGGAGTGCGACACCGCCTGCATGGCCCACACCGGCCGCACCGGGCACAGCAGATTCCTGCGGCAGTTCTCCCAACTCGCCGTCGTGGACCCGGTCCGGTGAACGACCGCCGCACCCTCAGCACGGCGCGAATCCCGCTGACACAGTGGCCTCACCCACCGTCGGCTCAGCGAGAGGTACGGACATGAAGCACGTCGTCGCCCGGATGTGGAAGCTCATTCGCGGCCCCCTGCAATGGCGGATCCTGTGGTTCGCGCACGCCAAATTCATGGTCGGAGTGACCGGCGTGGTGCGCAACGAAGACGGGGACGTCCTGCTGCTCAAGCACCGGATGTGGCCCGCCGACCGCCCCTGGGGGCTGCCCACCGGTTACGCGGTCAAGGGGGAGGAATTCCCCGCGACCGTCGTCCGCGAGGTCCGGGAGGAGACCGGGCTCGACGTGGTCCCCGGCCGGCTCGTCCAGGTGACCAGCGGCTACAAGCTCCGCGTGGAGATCGCCTACGAGGCCCTGCACGTCGGCGGAACGCTCAAGATCGACGGCTTCGAGATCCTGGAGGCGAAATGGTTCAGCCCGGATTCACTGCCCGACGGCATGCAGAGGTCTCACGTACATCTCATCAAGATGACGCCCGCCTAGCGGAGTTGGCCCCCAACGAGTCCGTCACCGGGCGGCGGGCCGTCTTCACCCTCGCCTTTCTGCGCAAGGACTGGTCCTCGGCCCTGCGCGAGCACCCCGCGCACACCTTCCAGCCCCTGCCTGACGTGCTCGCCGCATGGGAGGGGGAAGGAATCGACGCCGGGGTGTTCCACAAGGGGGTGGAGGAGGCCCGGCACCGGTTCACGGGGTACGGGCTCGCGGAGATGCTGCCGTTCGAACGCGTCGCCGTGGCCTGCCGCTCCTCCCGCTCCGGCGCCTTCGGCGGGTTCCATCACCCGGACCAGGGATACCGGCACCTCCAGATGGTGTCCGTCCTGACCATGTACGGGCCGATGGGGCAGCCCGTCCCGGAGCGGCCGACGTTCGCACTGCTCGACCTGCTGCGGGCGTACGTCCACGACTGCCTGCACTACGGCTCGCGCCGGCGGTACGTCGATGTGGCCGGTGAGGTGGTACGGACGCAGTACGGCATCAACTTCCGTCGGCCCGGGGGCCGTTCGTACTCGGCGGCCGACTCCGAGGACAGTGCGCACACCCGGAATCTCGGCGTGGTCATGGAGGGCGCGTGCGACCGGGAGGCCCGTGCGGTCACCCGGCTGACGGCGGCGCGGTGGGGGGTGGCGGAGCCCGCGGACGCCTTCGGCGCCCTGGCCTACCGGGATGTCACGGGGACGCTGGCGGAGGCGGACATCGGGGCGGGGGCCGAAGTTCTTACGGGGTGTGCGGAGAAGGTGCGGTACGCGGAGGCGCTGCGCGGCTACGAGTCGGGCGTCGGCCGCCGCTACGCGGGGTTCCTCGGGGAGTTCGCCCCGGGCGAGGAGGACTGGTGCCACGCGCTCATCGTCGGGGCGATCATCAGTGGCGACGTGGCTCCGCTCGGGGCGTGGCTGGACGATCGGCATGGGCCGGGGGCGTTTGCGGGGCTGTTCCGCGCGGCGGATTACTTCGCCCCTGACGGGCGGGCGTAGCCAACCCAGCCTCGCCGGCGTTTGAGGCGCGGGTCCGGGCGGAGCCCGGTGCCCGGCGGAGCCGGGATTCCGGGGGCTCCGCCCCAGACCCC
>NZ_JBEYVX010000166.1:0-5256 GCF_040644195.1 Streptomyces sp. NPDC047014
GGCGGCGGGCGCGGCGTCCCAGGCAGCAGGTGCGGCGGCGTCCGGGACGGCGGGGCCCGTGCTGTCCGGCGGGACGTGCCCGCCGGACAGCAGGGTTTCCGCCCGCAGGACGCGGGCCGCGGCCGCTTCGGCGTCGGGCAGCCCGGCGAGGGAGAGCATCGCCGCCACATGGACGGCGTACCGCTCGCGCAGGCGCCCGCTGCGCGCCCCGCGGTACAGCGAGGCGGATGGCAGGCCGAGGCCGGACGGGGTGAGGTCGAGTACGTACTGTCCCGCGTCGGGGGTGACGGCGGGGGCGGCGGCTCCGGTCACGCCGTGGGCCTGGAGGTGTCCCAGGAGGCGGGCGAGGGCGAGCCGGTCGGGGGCGGTGCGGATCGCGTCCAGGTCCTCGGCGAGGGCTCCGGCGCCGCGTTCCTCGATCCGGGTCTCGTCCATGAAGCTGGTGTAGAGGTCGGCGATGCGCTGTCCGTCGGGGTCGGTGCCGGGATCGCGTACGAGGGCGGCGACCTCTTCCTGGACCTGTTCGCCCAGGAGGGAGAGCAGGGTGGCTTCGGCCCGGTGCTCGGGCAGGACGAATCCGTCGGCCCAGCGGCCGGAGGTGTAGCGGTGGAAGTCGTCCTGGGGGCGGACGGAGCGGTCGAGGAGTCCGGAGCCGGTCGGTCCGTCCGCCCGGCGCACCGGCGCGGGTGCGGGCGCGGTGGCGGGGGCGGGTGCGGGGGTGGTGGGGGCGGTGGTCATCGGGCCGTGCTCCCCGCTGCGGCGGTGGCCGGTTCCAGCAGGCCGAGGCGGGTGAGGGATTCGGCGGCGCGCACGGAGCGCGGGGCGGGGGCGCCGTGGAGGAGGTCGCCGGCCTGGACGGAGCCGCCCGCTTCGAGGAGGCGCAGGGTGGTGGCGACGGCGTCCGGGACGGCCAGGGTGTGGCCGTTGACGGTGAGCTGGGTGCGGCCGTTCTCGCTGGGGCCGATCGCGAGGGGGATCCGGGTGCGGCGCAGCGGGTCCTGCGGGGCGAGAGCGCACAGGGAGGCCAGCCGCTCGAACTCGCGGGGCGGCGGGGTGCCCGCCCGCTGCCGGCCGGTCTCGGTGAGCCGGGCGGCTTCGGCGGCGGGGGCGAGGCGGGTGAGGCGTTCGGCGAGGAGGGCGAGCCGGGCGGCGAGGGCTGCGACGGCCGGGCCGTCCTGCGCGGCGGTACCGGTACCGGTGGCGGGGGTGTCCAGGTGGGGGACGGCGGCGAACTCCTCGCCGGCGGTGAGTTCTTCGACCGTCTCGCGCAGCAGGTCCCGCCAGCGGCGCGGGGTGACGGTGACCGAGACGTGCAGGGAGACCTGGTCGCCCGCGGCGGCGGCGTGCGGGGTGCCGTGGGGCAGGTAGAGGACGTCGCCGGGGTGCAGGGTGGTCTCCAGGGCGGGCTCGCCGAGGGTGCCGTCGGGGTAGGTGGCGGGCTCGCCGCGGTGTGCGCCGGCCGGCTCCCAGACCCGCCAGTGCTTGGTGCCCTCGGTCTGGACGACGAAGACGTCCACCGGGTCGTGGTGCGGGGCGTAGCCGTCGTGGCCGGCGGGGGTGAGGAAGGCGACGGCTTCGGCGGGGGCGGCGAAGGTCCGGGCGAACGCCTGGACCAGGCGGCGGGCGGAGGGCAGCAGGTGGTGGAGGTAGTTCCAGGTGACGGTGCCGCCGGAGCGGAACAGTTCGTAGACCTGCTCGGGTACGACGGCTTCGGTGAGGGCGGTGCCGGGCTCGGCGGCCACCCGGGTGTACGCCTTGCCGGGGACGCCCTGGCCGGCGCGGGCGATGCGCAGGTAGGCGGGGGGCACGGTTTCGGTGGTGACGAGGTCGTCGAGCCGGCCGACCGAGACGAGGTCCCGGGCGCGGGCGGGGTCCAGTGCGCCGCGGCGCAGCAGCGGCTGCTCGCCGAAGTGGCGTGAGAAGAACTCGCCGGTGTCCCCGACCAGTTCCTCGAAGGTCCAGTCCGTCACGATCCCGTCTCCCATTCGCGGTCCTGCGTGTCTGCGGGCCGTACGGGCCAAAGGGGCGGCCGGAGCCGCCCCTTATGGCGCGACCGGCTTTTACTGGATGTTCACGTGGTAGGCGGTGGCCAGCAGCTCGGCGGAGGTCTCGATGAACTCGATGTCGTCGTAGGTGTTCTCCATGACAATCAACTCCTTTTATTTGCTGCCGGGTTGTTCCGGCGTTGATGAAATGTTGTCCCAGGGAGGGGACCCGGGTCAATGACGTTCAACCGGCGCCGTGTACGCACTTGAACGTGTGCGGGGGAAATACAGAAAAGGCCGTGCCCCGCTGCCGGAAAGAGGCGGCGGGGCACGGCTTTCGCGAAAAGGGTGGGGTGTTTCAGACTCCGGTGGTGCCGTCGATTCCTTCGCGGAGGAAATCGGCGTGTCCGTTGTGGCGGGCGTATTCGTGGATCATGTGGAGCATCACCCAGCGGAGCGATACGTCGAAGCCGCGGCGTGGTTCGTGGACGACGAGGTCCAAGGTGGCGGCTTCCTTCTCGATGCGGCGGGCGTGGTCGGTCTCGGCCCGCCAGGCGGCGAACGCGGCGGGCGCGTCGGCGCCGGTGGCGTCGTAGGCGGTCTGGAAGTCGAAGTCCGGCGACCACACCAGCGGGATGTCCTGGCCGTCGACGACCCGGCGGAACCAGGCCCGTTCCACTTCGGCCATGTGCCGGACGAGGCCGAGCAGGCTGAGGGTGGAGGGGGGCATGGAGCGGGTGCGGAGCTGGTCGTCGGTGAGGCCGTCGCACTTGAGCTCAAGGGTGTGGCGGTGGAACTCCAGGTGGGCGCGGAGCATCTCGCGCTCGTCGGCGATGGTGGGCGGAGAGGGGCGTTCGATGGTCACGGCCGGATCCTCTCATCCGGTGGGCGGGCGCTGTTCAGGCGGCCACTTCCAGCAGTCCGATTCTGGCCAGCCCCTGGGCGGTGCGGGTGGCCCGGTCGGCGGGGACGCCGGGGAAGACGCTGGCGGCGGACATCTCCTCGCCGACGGCGAGGCGGGCCAGGCTGGCGGCGACCGGCTCGGGCACGGCGATGCGGTGGCCGTTGACGGTGAGCTGGACGCGTCCGCTGTCGGGGGTGTCGAAGGCGACGGTGGCGGCGGTGCGCCGCATGGGGGTGTCGGGGGCGAGGGCGTCGAGGCGGGCGGTGCTGCGGAAGGTGTTGCCGGCGGAGTTGCCGGGCATGCGGCGGCCGAGTTCGGCCAGCCGGTCGAGTTCCGCGGCGGGGGTGAGGGCGGCCAGGCGCTCGGAGACGGCGCGCAGCTTCTCGGTGAACAGGGTCTCGGTGCCGGGGGTGCGGCCGGTGCCGATGAAGGGGAACTCGTTGAACTCCGGGTCCTTGAGCAGTTCCTCGAAGGTCTGGGTGATGAGGTCCTTCCACATCCGGGGGCGGATCATGATGGAGAGGTGGACGGAGGCCAGTTCCTCGGCGGCGGCCGCGTGCGGGGTGTCGTAGGGCAGGTAGAGGACGTCGCCGGGTTCCAGCAGGACGTCGATGACCGGCTCGCCGAGCTGTTCGGGGGTGTAGGAGGCGGCTTCGCCGCGGCGGACCTCGGCCGGGTTCCACAGCCGCCACCGCTTGGTTCCCTCGGTCTGCACGATGAACAGGTCGACGGGGTCGTGGTGCGGGGAGAAGCCCTGCTTCCCGGCGGGGGTCAGGAAGGCCACGCAGTCGGTCTTGGCGCCGAAGCGGTCGCTGATGACGCGGGTGAAGTCGCGCAGTGAGGTGTCGAGGTGGTTGAGGGAGCTCCAGACGATGGTGGCGCCGGCGCGGAAGAGTTCGTAGACCTTCTCGGGGACGATGGCGTCGGTGAGGTCGGTGCCCTGGACGGTGATGGTCCGGGTGAATCCCTGGTCGGGGACGCCGGCGCCTTTGAGGTTGGCCCGCAGGTAGGGCGGGCGGATGATGTCGAGCTGGACCAGTTCGTCCAGGCGGCGCAGGGAGAGGATGTCCTGGGGGGCCTTGAGGGCGCCCTTGCGCAGCAGGGGCTTCTTGTTGAAGTACTCGGCGAAGAATTCCTTCTCGTCGCCGACGAGGTCGGCGAAGGTGTGGTCGGTCATGGCGGTGGTCCGTTCCAGGTGTCCGGAGGGTGCTTTTTCCGGGGGCGGGTGTCAGTGGCGGAGGGCGGGGGCGTCGCCGAAGGCCGTGCCGGGGCCGTGGTCGCGGCGGAACTGCGCGAGGTTCTCGGCGAAGGCCGGGTCCTGGGAGGCGATGCGTTCGGCGAGCAGCCGGACGCGGTTGGGGGTCCAGGTGGCGGGGTCGGCGAGGAGCTGCGGGGTGCCGGTGAGGAGCAGCAGGCCGGCTTCGGTGTGGCCGCGGTCGAGCCAGGACTGCCAGAGGGCGTCGCGGTCGGCTTCCTGGCCGGCGAAGAAGGCGGTGGCGCGGGGGTGGGGTGCGCTCGGCGGGACGGCGCCGGTGGTGCCGGGGGCGTGCAGGCGGATGCGGCGGCCGGCGAGGTAGACGGTGCGGATGCCTTTGCGGACGGCGAAGTTCAGGCACTGGGCGGCGGTGTCGGCGATGGGTTCTCCCTTGTCGTTGAGGGAGGTGTTGCAGACGATCGGGACGCCGGTGGCTTCGTGGAACGCCTGGATCGCCCGGTACAGCAGGGGGTTGTCGGGGGCGCTGAGGGTCTGGTGGCGGGCGGTGCCGTCGAGGTGGAGAACGGCCGGAATACGGTCTTTGGCCTCGGGGCGGACGCGGGCGGCTTCCAGCATGTAGGGCGAGGGGCGGTCCTGTTCGAACCAGTCGCCGGTGTGCTCGGTGAGGACGATGGGGGCGACGGGCCGCCACCACTGGCGCTGCTTGTAGTCGTTGAGGAGGTCCTTGACCTTCTCGGAGCGGGGGTCGCCGAGCAGGCTGCGGTGGCCGAGGGCGCGCGGTCCCATCTCGGCGGGGCCGTCGGCCCAGACGAGGACGGAGTCGGTGAGGTCCTCGGCGAAGGTGGCGGGGTGGAAGTCGGTGATGTCCTCGATGAAGGGGGCGAACGCCGTCAGTGCCTCGTCGGTTTCGGCGGGGTGCAGGTCGTTGCCCTGGTAGGCGGTGGTGATGCGCAGGTCGGCGGTGTCGAGGGCGCCGGTGGTCCACAGGCCGAGCAGGCCCAGGCCCAGGGCGACGCCGGAGTCGTTGGCGCAGGCGGGGGTGAGCAGGCCGCGGAAGCCGTAGCGTTCCAGCAGGCGGGTGTTGGCCTGGACGTTGAGGGCGAAGCCGCCGCTGACGGAGAGGTAGGCGTCCTGGGTGCGTACGCCGGCCA
>NZ_JBEYVX010000167.1:0-5143 GCF_040644195.1 Streptomyces sp. NPDC047014
CACCTTCAAAATCACACTCTTCCCCAACCCGACGCTCTTCCTACCGCGCCGCCGTCGCGAGATCGGCCCCCGGGGCGTCGGCCGCGGCCCAGGAGAACAGCGCGCCCATGACGGCCGCGCCGGTGACGAGCCCCAGGTTGCGCGCCAGGTTCAGCGCGCCGGAGACCACCCCGCGCCGCCCGGCGGGCACATCGGCCATGACGGCCGTGTTGTTGGCCGTCTGGAACACGGCGTACCCGGCGGTCAGCACCGCGAGGGGGACCACATAGCCCGCGGCTCCGAAGCCCGAGGGCGCCAGGGACAGGGCGAGCGCACCGGCCGCCATCGTCCCCAGGCCGTACAGGGTGGTGCGGGCCGCGCCCAGGCGGTCCGCGAGCTGACCGGCGGGCATCCCGGTCACGGCGGCCACCAGCGGCCCGGCCGACAGCAGCAGCCCGGTCAGGGCCGCGTCGAGCCCGAAGGCCCGGGACAGCTGGAAGGGCCCGACCACCAGCGTCGTCATCATCACCGTGGAGACCAGCGCGCTCGTGGCGAGCCCGGCCCGCAGCCCCGGCGCACGCAGTACCGCCCCCTCCACCAGCGGAGACGCCGAACGCGCCTGGCTCCGTACGAAAAGACCCGCGCCCAGCGCGGCCGCCAGCAGCAGCCCCGCGCGCAGCGGGCCGGAGCCGCCGCGGCCCAGGGTCATGGCGAGGGCGTAGGCGGTCAGGGCCAGGGCGAGCAGCAGCGTGCCCACGGCGTCGAAACGGCCCCGACCGGCTCCGGCCGCCGGCCGGTCCGCGGGCAGATGGCGGCGCAGGAGCAGCAGGGCGAGGAGCGCGGGCGGTACGGGCGCGAGGAAGACCGCGCGCCAGCCGAGCCCGGCGGTCAGGGCGCCGCCGAGCACCGGGCCCAGCGCCGTGCCGACCGCGGACATCGTGCCGAGCAGCCCCATGGCCCGGCCGACCCCGGCCCTCGGGACCGTCTCGCCTACGAAGGCCATCGCGAGGGCCGTCATGAAGGCCGCGCCGAGGCCCTGTGCGGCGCGGGCGGCGATCAGCAGCCCCAGCGTGGGCGCGGCCGCGCAGGCGACGGAGGCCGCGGTGTACAGGCCGAGGCCCGCGAGCAGCAGCCGGCGGCGGCCGAAGAGGTCCCCGAGCCGTCCCGCGCCGACCACCAGCGCGGTGACGGAGAGCAGGGGCGCGAGGACGATCCACTGGACCGATCCGAAGGGGGCGGAGAACGCCTCCGCCAGGGTGGGCAGGGCGGCGGGGGCGAGGCTGGTGCCGAGGGCGAAGAGCAGCACGGACAGCGAGAGCCCGGCGAGCACGGGGCGGACGGCGGGGGCGGGCCGGCCGGCGGAGGCGGGGCCTGCGGCGGACGTGCGGTCGTCGGCCGGTGGGCGGCCGACGGGCTCGGTGGACAAGGGCGTTCGGGCGTCCGCCGGCCCGGGAGCGTGGGATGAACTCATGCCGGGAGGGTCCGGCCCGCCCTGCGCTCCTGGCAAACACTGTTGCCGATTCCGGGACGGCGCAGTGTTATGGAGCCATGCACACACCGCCGGACCACCAAGCCGTCCTCGACGAGGTCGCCCCGAGGCTGAGACGGCTGCGTGCCCGCAGCGGCCTCACCCTCGCCGCGCTCTCGGAGGAGACCGGCATCTCGAAGAGCACCCTGTCCCGGCTGGAGTCCGGCGGCCGCCGGCCCAGCCTGGAACTGCTGCTCCCGCTCGCGGCCGCCTACCGCGTCCCCCTGGACGAGCTGGTCGGCGCCCCCGAAGTGGGCGACCCCCGGGTGCGGCTGACGCCCCGGTCCATGCCCAACGGCGGCACGGTCGTCCCCCTCACGCGCGGCCCCGGCCCGCTTCAGGCGTTCAAGATGCTCATTCCCTACCGCGGCGCCGAGCCCGACCTCCGCACGCACGAGGGCTACGAGTGGCTGTACGTGCTGGACGGGCGGCTGCGCCTGGTCCTCGCCGCGCACGACCTGGTGCTCGGGCCGGGCGAGGCGGCCGAGTTCGACACCCGGCTGCCGCACTGGTTCACCAGCGCCGACGAGGGGCGGCCGGTGGAGATCCTGAGCCTGTTCGGGCGGCAGGGGGAGCGGATGCACGTCCGCGCGAAACCGCGCTGACGCCCCCGGCGGGCGGCCCGTCGGCGCCCGGTTCTGGCGGGATCCCGTGGCCGAAATATGTCAGGTGGGGTGAATCGAGCGCGGAACCGATCTAAGGTGCGCCCGTAAGCATCGTCAGCATCGTCGCGGACACCTGTTCGGCGGTTTCCGGCCATGCCCTCGCCAGTGGCGCCTTCCGGCCGCACCGCACACTCAACTGGGGGGTTCATGCGTACATCCCGAGGGACGGCGGCCGCGGTCGCCCTGTCCCTGGCCGGAACCGGTGCGGCACTCGGTCTCGGCCTCGCCGCGCCCGCCGCGGCCATCACCCCGCCCGTCGCCTTCACCGCCGACGCCCTGCCCGCCTGGCAGCCCGACGGCGTGGTCTGGGCCCTCGCCGAGGCGGGCGGCCAGATCTTCGCCGGCGGCACCTTCTCCACCGTACGTCCGCCCTCGGGCGGCTCCGGCAGCGAACGCGAGGCCGTCAACTTCGTCGCCCTGGACGCCGCCACCGGCAACCCGACCGCCTGCACCCTCTCCTTCACCATCGGCTCCGGCACCGCCACCGTCCGGGCGCTCGCCCTCTCACCCGACAAGAAGACCCTCTACGCGGGCGGCTACTTCGGCGCGGTCAACGGCACGCCCGTCTCCAGCCTCGCCGCCGTCGACGTGGCCACCTGCACCGTGAAGACCGGCTTCCGCCCCGCCTTCGCCGCCACCGTCCGCGCCCTCGCGGTCACCGGCGACACCGTCTACGCCGGAGGCGACTTCCTCAGCGTCGCGGGCCAGCCCCGCCAGCGCTTCGCCGCCGTCGGCGCCACCGACGGATCCCTCAAGCCCTTCACGGCCGACGCCGACGAGCCCGGCCGCGCCGTCGAGGTCACCCCCGACGGCAAGAACGTGGTCCTCGGCGGGGACTTCTTCACCGTCAACGGTACGAACACCCACGCGCTCGCCGTCGTCGACTCCACCAGCGGCGCCCTCGCCAAGAGCTACCCCGGCTTCATCGAGACCAACTCCGTGGTCAAGGACATCGCCACCGACGCAGGCGGCTTCTACACCGCCAACGAGGGCACCGGCGGTGGCGTCTTCGACGGCCGCATAGCCGTCGACCTGCCCGGCTTCGGCCAGCGCTGGCGCGACACCTGCCTCGGCGCCACCCAGGCCGTGCTCCCGTACCAGAACGTCCTCTACAGCGCCTCGCACGCGCACGACTGCGCCAGTGTGGGGGAGTTCCCCGACGGCCAGCGCCACCACCTGCTCGCCCAGCCCACCAGCGGCATCGGCAAACTCGGCTGGTCCCCGGACACCAACGACGGCATCGGTGAGGGCATCGGACCGCGCGTGATGACGGTCGGCGCGAAGAACGGCGTGCAGTACCTGTGGGTCGGCGGCGAGTTCACCACCGTCAACGGCGCCGCGCAGCAGAGCCTGACCCGGTTCGCCTCCACCGGGGACACCGGAGCGCCCACCACCCCGGTGGCCAGTGCCGTCAGCTTCACCCCGGGCGAGGCCCAGGTGCGCTGGCGCACCAGCCTCGACCTCGACGACAGCGCGCTGACCTACCGCATCTACCGCAACGGCGCGGCCACCCCGATCGCCACCGTCACGGCCGACTCCCTCTTCTTCAAGCGCCCGCAGGCGTCCTGGACCGACACCACCGTGGCCGCGGGCCAGGCGTACACCTACCGGGTGACCGCCACCGACGCCGCCGGGAACACCAGCGCCCTGTCCGCCACCGCGAGCGTGACCGTCCCCACCCGGCCCGAGAGCTACCCGAACCAGGTCCGCGCCGACGGGGCCCAGCTGTACTGGCGCTACGACGACACGACCCTGCCCTACGCCGCCGACTCCTCGGCCGGCGGGACCGAGAACGGAGTGCACTGGAACGCCCCCGCCCTGCGGCAGACCCCGGGCGCCGTCACCGGCGCGAGCACCGCGATCGGCTTCAACGGCACGGACTCCCGGATCTACGCCGACAAGCGGCAGACCATCGGCAACGCCTATACCATCGAGACCTGGTTCCGGACGAACACCACCCGGGGCGGCAAGCTCTTCGGCTTCGGCAGCAACCAGGACCGCGGCAGCTACCAGTACGACAAGCACCTCTACATGACCAATGACGGCCGGGTCGTCTTCGGCGCCTACACCGGCGTCACCCGCACCGTCGCCACCAGCGGCGCCTACAACGACAACCAGTGGCACCACGTCGTCGCCACCCAGGGCCCCGGCGGCATGACCCTCTACGTGGACGGCGTCCAGCGGGGCACCCTCGCCGTCACCACCCACGAGAACTACTCCGGCTACTGGCACGCGGGCGGCGACAGCCTCGGCGGCTGGCCCGACCGCCCCACCAGCGACATGTGGGCCGGACAGCTCGACGAGAGCGCCGTCTACCCGACCGTCCTGAGCGCGGCCCAGGTGCAGAACCACTACGCGCTCGCCACCGCCCCCGCCGACTCGGTGGTCCGTGTCACCGCCGCGGAGGACACCTACGCCAATGCCGGGGCGCCCGGCACCAACTACGGCACCTCCGGCTCGCTCGCCGTGCGCGGCACCTCGTTCTACGCGAGCTACCTGCGCTTCGACCTGCCGTCGGCCCCCGCGGGCACGGTGCTCAAGTCGGCCGTCCTCAGCGTCAAGACGAGCACGATGAGCGGTGCCGGTACGACGGACACCGTCTCGGTGGTGCCCGTCACCGGGTCGTGGAGCGAGAGCGGGACCACGTACAACAACCGTCCGGCGCTGGGCGGTCCGGCCGTGGGCGCCTTCGCGGGCATCCCGGACGGCTCGGCGGTCCACAGCACCTCGCTGACCACGGCGACCGTGGCGGCGGAGCTGGGCGGCAGCTACGACCTGGCCCTGAGCAGCGGCGGTACGGACGCCCTGTGGCTGTGGTCCACCGAGGCGCAGGCGGCCGAGGGCACACCGCAGCTGACGCTGACCTTCGGCGCGCCGTGACCTGAGGGCCTGAGGGGCCGCGCCGGACCGTGACCCCACCCCCCGGAGCCTCAGGGAAGTTCGATGCCCAGGTCCCAGCCGTCGTGGGCGT
>NZ_JBEYVX010000168.1:0-4854 GCF_040644195.1 Streptomyces sp. NPDC047014
GGGACCCTGTGGGAGAGTAGGACGCCGCCGAACAATCATTGTGGGAAAGCCCCGCACCAGCCCTTTCAGGGTTCGGTGCGGGGCTTTTCTGCGTTTACAGACGACCTCCATCACCATCAGCACGTCGCGGGAGTTGACGGCCATGGCCGTGTCGTCGGCGTCGGCCTCCGCGATGACCAGGAGATCGGGGACCTTGGTCAGGCCGGTGAGTGGATCGCCCATGTCCGTGTTGGTCGGAGCCATGACCTCAGGTGACTGGGCCTCGATCTGGCGGCGTAGACGGGCCACGGTGAGGCCGTGGGGCTGGGTGGGTGTCAGGTCGGCCAACGGGGGCTCCCTAGGGGCATGCTGGGGGGAGTTGGTCGGGTTGAGGAGGAGGTTGTTGTGGGGCGGTATGTGATCTCGTTCGATGATGGGGCCATGGTCGTGGCTGACGGGGAGTTGGAGGCTGTCAGTGCGGCGACGATGGCTGTGGTGCGGGAGGCGCAGGGCGCTGGGGTGTGGGTGTTCGGTGGGGGGCTGGGGAGTCAGCCGACCGCTGTGGTGGGTGTGGACGGGGCGGTGAGCGACGGGCCGATTCCGGCGGGCAAGGCGGTGCTCGGGGGGTTCTGCATCGTGGATGTGGCCTCGCGGGGCGAGGCGTTGGAGTGGGCGGGCAAGTTCGCGGCTGCCTGTCGGTGTGCGCAGGAGGTGCGGGAGTTCCTGCCCGGGTCAGAGACGGCCGGCGGCCTTCAGTGAGAGGTAGGCGTCGGCCAGGGCGGGGGCCAGGGTGTCCGGGGTGGCGTCGACCACGTGGACGCCGTGCCGGCTGAGCTGGTCGGCCGTGCGGCGGCGCTGGGCCTGGGTCTGGGTGCCCGCGGCGGCCTCGTAGACCGCGTCCACCGTGCCGCGTGACGCGGTCATCGTCGCGACGTGCGGGTCCGCGACCGAGGCGAGCAGGACCGTGTGGCGCTGCGTGAGGCTCGGCAGGAGCGGGAGCAGGCCCTCTTCGACAGGGGCCGCGTCCAGGCTCGTCAGGAGGACCACCAGGGACCTGCGCGGGGCGTTGCGGAGGATGGTGGAGACCAGAGTGCGGGAGTCCGTCTCGACCAGTTCCGGTTCGAGGGTGGCCATCGCGTTCACGAAGGACGGCAGGACGTCGGCCGAGGCCCGGCCGCGGACCTGGGCGCGGGGGCGGCGGTCGTGGGCCAGGAGGTCGACGCGGTCGCCGGCGCGGGTGGCCAGGGCGGCCAGGAGCAGGGCGGCGTCCATGGCGGAGTCCAGGCGCGGGGCGTCACCGACGCGGCCCGCCGAGGTGCGGCCGGTGTCGAGGCAGATGAGGATGTGCCGGTCGCGTTCGGGGCGCCAGGTGCGGACGGCGACCTTGCGCTGGCGGGCGGTGGCCCGCCAGTCGATGGAGCGGGTGTCGTCGCCGGGCACGTAGTCGCGGAGGCTGTCGAACTCGGTGCCTTCGCCGCGTGTGAGGACGCTCGTACGGCCGTCCAGTTCGCGCAGGCGGGCCAGGCGCGAGGGGAGGTGCTTGCGGCTGGTGAACGGGGGCAGGACCCGGACCGTCCACGGGGCGGCGAGCGACGCCTGCCGTGCCCAGAGGCCCAGCGGGCCGTACGAGCGGATCGTGACGCGGTCCGCGTGCCGGTCGCCGCGGCGGGTGGGGTGCAGGCGGGTGGTCAGGCGGCGGCGTTCGCCCGGCGGGACGGTCAGCTCGTGGCGGGAGGCCGCGGCTTCCGTGCCCGGGGTCCAGCTGCTCGGGGGCCAGGCGTCGCGGACGCGGGCGCGCAGGGTGCGGCGGCCGGGGTTGGTGAGGGTGAGCTGGACCTCGGCGGGCTCGCCGAGGCGGACCGAGGTGTCGCCGGAGCGGGCCAGTACGAGACTGCGTACGGGCGCGGCCAGGGCGTGGTCGACGGCGCAGGCCAGGGCCACGGCGCCGTTGACCGCGAGCAGGCCCGCCCCGCTCGGCTCCAGGAGGCCGACGGGGATGCTGCCGAGGGCCGCGAGCAGGGCGGCGCGTCCGGTGAGGGCCATCAGCGGGGGACGGGGACGTGGGACAGGATCGCCGTGATGACGGCGTCGGCGGTGACGCCCTCCATCTCCGCCTCGGGCCGCAGCTGCACGCGGTGGCGCAGGGTGGGGAGGGAGAGGGCCTTGACGTCGTCGGGGGTGACGTAGTCGCGGCCGGTGAGCCAGGCCCAGGCGCGGGCGGTGGCGAGGAGGGCGGTGGCGCCGCGGGGGGAGACGCCGAGGACGAGCGAGGGCGATTCGCGGGTGGCGCGGCAGATGTCGACGACGTACCCGGCGATCTCGGGGGAGACGGCGACGCGGGCGACGGCCTCGTGGGCGGCGGCGAGTTCGGCGGGACCGGCGACGGGGCGGACGCCGGCGGCCTTGAGGTCGCGGGGGTCGAAGCCGGCGGCGTGCCGGGTCAGGACGCCGATCTCGTCCTCGCGGGAGGGCAGGGGGACGGTGAGCTTGAGGAGGAAGCGGTCGAGCTGGGCCTCGGGCAGGGGGTACGTGCCCTCGTACTCGACCGGGTTCATGGTGGCGGCGACCAGGAAGGGGTCCGGGAGGGGGCGGGGGGTGCCGTCCACGGTGACCTGGCGTTCCTCCATGGCTTCGAGGAGGGAGGACTGGGTCTTGGGGGGCGTGCGGTTGATCTCGTCGGCGAGGAGGAGGTGGGTGAAGACCGGGCCGTCCTGGAAGGAGAACGCGGCGGTGCGGGCGTCGTAGACGAGGGAGCCGGTGACGTCGCTGGGCATCAGGTCGGGGGTGAACTGGACGCGCTTGGTGTCGAGGGCGAGGGAGGCGGCCAGGGCCCGTACGAGGAGGGTCTTGGCGACGCCGGGGACGCCTTCGAGGAGGACGTGGCCGCGGCAGAGCAGGGCGACGACGAGGCCGGTGACGGCGGAGTCCTGGCCGACGACGGCCTTGCCGATCTCCGTGCGGAGGGCTTCCAGGGCGGCGCGGGCGGTGTCGGGGGTGGGGGGCGTGGCCGTGGCTGTGGCCGGGGTCGTGCCCTGGGCGGGGGTCGTGCCCTGGGCGGGAGCCGGGGCCTGGGTTTCTGCCGGTGCCGCCTCCGGGGGCGTGGACTCGGCCGTGGGGTCGGTGGCCGGGTACGTCATGAGGTGCGGACCTCTCTTTCGAGGGCGTCGAGGTGGTCGGCGAGCGCGACGAGGGCCGCGTCGTCGGAGGGGGCGGGGCCGAAGAGGAGGGCGGCCGGGTCCCCGTAGGTGTGCTGCTCGCCGGAGAGGCGGGCGGAGACGGGCGGGAGCAGGGCGGCCGGGTCGTGGGCGCGGGTGGGCGGTACGCCGAGCAGTGCGGCGAGGCGTTCGCGGGTGGCGGCGCGCAGCACGGTGGCCGCGCGGTCGCGGGCGCCGGCCTTGCGGTAGAGGCGGGCGCGGCCCTCGGTGGCCTCGGAGGCGCGGATGGCGACGGGCAGCCTCTCGGTGACGAGCGGGCCGAGGCGGCGGGCGCGCCAGAGGGCGGCGAGGGCGGCGGCGACGAACAGCTGGAGCAGGGCCCATGACCAGCCGGCGGGGACGAGTTCGAGGAGGGACTTGTCCTCGGCGGAGCCGGTGTCGGGGTCGGAGTCGGCGAGGGACGGCAGGTACCAGACGAGGTCGGGGCGGGTGCCGAGGAGTTGGAGGGCGAGGGAGGCGTTGCCCTGCTCGGCGAGGCTCTCGTTGAGGAGGATCGTCTCGGAGCCGAGGAGGACGGTGTCGCCGCCGGGGGTGGTGGAGGGGAGGACGAGGAGGGTGGCGGGGGTGGTGGGTGTGGTGGGGGGCGTGGCGGTGGGGTGGCCGGGGGTGCTCTGGGCGGGGGTGCCCTTGGTGGTGGGGTAGCAGGCGGTGGTGCCGGGGAGGGCGGTGGTGTAGGCGAGGTGGCCGGTGGTGGTGGCGGGGCCGGCGGATTCGGCGGCGGGGAGGGTGCAGGACGGGGGGACGGGGGTGTCGGCGTCGGTGTCGGTGTCGGTGTCCGCGGTGGTGGCCGTCTGTACGCCCGGGGAGAGGTCGGGGAGGCTCGGGGTGCCGGGGGCGAGGAGGACCGTACGGCCGCCGGAGAGGTCCATGGCCGAGCGGATGGCGCGGCGCTGGTGGGGGCCGAGGCGGTCCGGGTCGGTGACGAGGAGGGTGGTGCGGGGGCCGGTGGCCTCGGCGGCCTCGCGGGCGGTCGTGACGACGCGGGTGGTGACGCCGCGGGCCTTGAGCAGTTCGGCCACGGCGAGGGTGCCGGTGGGGTCGGCGGAGCGGGGGTCGAGGTGGCCGTGGCGGGTGCCGGCGTTGAGGACGGCGAGGAGGAGCGCGCCTGCGGCGAGCACGGCGGTGAGGGCGGTGGCGAGGCGAGCGCGGCGGAATCGGTGGCGGAGGTTGGCGGGGGCGGGGTTGGTGCTGCCCGGCTGGGCGGCGTTGCCCGGGTGGGCGGTGGGGCCGGGCTGGGTGGGGCCCGTTGGGGCGGTGCCCGGCTGGGCGGGGTCGGGGTGGGCCGAGCCGGTGGCGGGGGTGGGGTGCGGTTCGGCGGGGGTCGCCTTGGCGGTGGTTCCGGGGAACGGGGTGGGGTCGGGCGCGCGCCGGGGCGTCTCCTCGGGCGCCGAACGGGGCTCGGGGTCGGTGGGTGCGGCGGTGGTGCGTTCGGCGCCCTGCGGGGAGCGCCCCGACACACACCCGACCCCGGCCCGGTCGGACCCGTCGGCCGGATCCGGGTGGGGGGTGCTTGGTTCGGCCGCGTCGGATCCGGCGCCGGGGTCGGCCTCGGGTGCGGCGGCTCGGGTGGGGTCGGGCGCGCGTCGGGGCGTCTCCTCGGGCGCCGAACGGGGCTCGGGGTCGGTGGGTGCGGCGGTGGTGCGTTCGGCGCCCTGCGGGG
>NZ_JBEYVX010000169.1:0-4594 GCF_040644195.1 Streptomyces sp. NPDC047014
CGCCTCACGGAACACCACATCCCGCAACGACCAATCCACCAAAGGCGACAGCGCACGCTCGCACGCCACCATCGACTCCGCGAACACCGGCGACGAGTCCCACAGCTCCCGGCCCATACCGACCCACTGCGAACCCTGACCCGGGAACACGAACACCACACCACTGCCGGCGTCTCCGGTGCCCCGGACGAGGCCGGGGAGGTCGCGGCCTTCGGCCAGCGCCTCCAGTCCTTCCGGGAGCGTGCCGCCCGCCTCGGCGAACAGCACGGCGCGGTGGGCGAGCTGCGACCGCGAGCTCAGCAGGGAGAACCCCACGTTCGCGGTGTCGAGCCCGTCCTCGGCCGCCAGGTGGTCCCGGAGGCGCGCGGCCTGGTCGCGCAGCGCGGCGCCGGTGTTGCCCGAGATCAGCCACGGGAGCACGGCGGGCGACGTGGACGGCGGCGGTACGGCCGTGTCCCCCGGCTGCGGCTCCACCGGCTCGGCCTCGGGGGCCTGCTCCAGGACGACGTGGGCGTTGGTACCGCTGATGCCGAACGACGACACGCCCGCGCGACGCGGACGGCCCGTCTCCGGCCAGTCCCGGGTGGTGGTGAGGAGCTCCACCTCGCCCTCGGTCCAGTCGATCTGCGTGCTCGGGTTCTCGGCGTGCAGGGTCTTGGGGAGGACCCCGTGCTGGAGGGCGAGCACGCTCTTGATGACACCGGCGACACCCGAAACGGCCTGGGTGTGGGCGATGTTGGACTTGAGGGAGCCGAGCCAGAGCGGGCGTCCGTCGTGCCGGTCCTGGCCGTAGGTGGCCAGCAGCGCCTGCGCCTCGATCGGGTCGCCCAGCGTGGTACCCGTACCGTGCGCCTCCACCATGTCCACATCGGCGAGGGTCAGGCCGGCGTTGGCCACCGCCTGGCGGATCACCCGCTGCTGCGAAGGACCGTTCGGAGCACTCAGACCGTTCGAGGCACCGTCCTGGTTGACCGCCGAGCCCCGGATCACCGCGAGGACGGGGTGACCGTTGCGACGGGCGTCCGACAGCCGTTCGAGCAGGACGACCGCGGCGCCCTCGCCCCAGCCGATGCCGTCGGCCTCGTCGGAGAACGCCTTGCAGCGGCCGTCCGCCGCCAGACCGCGCTGCCGGGCGAAGGTGACGAACGCCGAGGAGGTGGCCATCACCGCGACACCGGCGGCGAGCGCGAGGGAGCAGTCGCCCTGGCGCAGCGACTGGGCCGCCGAGTGCAGGGCGACCAGCGACGAGGAGCAGGCCGTGTCCACCGTGACGGCGGGCCCTTCGAGCCCCAGCACGTAGGAGACGCGGCCGGACATGATGCTCGCCGAGCCGCCGGTGATCGCGTACCCCTGGTCGGTCGGCGAGTTCATCAGCTTGACGGTGTGCTCGATGGCCGTACCGCCGACGAAGACGCCGGTACGGCTGCCCCGCAGCGACACCGGGTCGATCCCGGCCCGCTCCAGCGCCTCCCACGAGGTCTCCAGCAGCAGCCGCTGCTGGGGGTCCATGGTCATCGCCTCACGGGGGGAGATACCGAAGAACCCCGCGTCGAAGTCGCCGGCGCCCTGGAGGAACGCACCCTCACGGGTGTAGGTCGTTCCCGGGCGGTCCGGGTCGCTGTCGAAGAGCGAGGAGAGGTCCCAGCCCCGGTCGTCCGGGAAGCCCCCCACCGCGTCGACCCCGTTGACGACCATGTGCCACAGCTGCTCCGGCGAGTCGACGCCGCCGGGCAGCCGGCAGGCCATACCGACCACGGCCAGCGGTTCGCGGGCGCGGTCCTGGCTGTCCTGGAGCTGCTGACGAGTCTGCTGCAACTCAGCTGTGACTCGGCGCAGATAGGTACGGAGTTTGTCCTCGGTCATGGTGAAACCCCACTCTGAAGCAATGGAAGGCCCGGCAGCCGTGTGTTCAGGACACGCCCAGGTCGCGGTCGATGAAGTCGAAGATCTCGTCGTCCGTGGCGGCTTCGAGATCGGTGGTGGAGTCCCTCTCGGAGGATCCGAGCTTGGCCATCAGGTCGCGCAGGTGGTCGACGATGTCCTCACGGGCCTGGGGATCCGGTGCGACGCTGTCCAGCGCCTGGCCGATCCTGGCCAGCTCCCGCCTGATGTCCAGGACATCGGAGAGGCTGCTCTCTCCCCCCTTGGCGAGCTCGGCCAGGAGGTGGCCGGTGAGCCGCTGCGGGTTCGGGTGGTCGAAGACGAGGGTGGCGGGCAGTCGCAGGCCGGTGGCCCGGTTCAGGCGGTTGCGCAGGTCCATCGCCGTCAGCGAGTCGAAGCCGAGCTCCTGGAAGGGCCGGTTCGGGGTGATGTCGGCCGTCGAGGCGTGGGACAGCACCTGGGCCGCCTCACCCCGCACCAACGCCAGGATCTGCGCGTGCCGTTCGCCGTCGGTCAGGCCGGCCAGGCGGGCCCTGAGGTCGGCGCCGGCGGTCGCGTCCTCGGGGGTCTCCGCCGTGTCCTCGGTGTCACTCAGGATGCGGGCGGCCTCGGGGATGTCCTCGATGAGCGGGCGCCGGCGGGCCATGGTGTAGCCCGGGGTGAAGCGCTCCCAGTCCATGTCCGTGACGGTCAGCGAGACCTCGTCCTGCTCCAGCGCCTGGCGCAGGGCCAGAGTCGCCTGCGCCGGATCGAGCAGCCGCACACCACGGCGCAGAAGCTGCTCGGCATTGCCGCCCTCGGCCATCGCCGTGTCCTGCCAGCCACCCCAGGAGACGGAGGTGGCGGTCAGGCCACGGCTTCGGCGCTCCCGCGCCAGACCGTCCAGGAACGCGCCCGCGGCCGCATTGGCACCGTTGCTCGCACTCCCCCAGACCGCGGCACCGGAGGAGAACAGGACGAACGCGTCCAGCTCGACACCCAGTTCACCCGTGACCTCGTCCAGGTTCCGCGCACCCAGCGTCCTGGCGGACAGCTGGTCGGCGAGGCCGGCCGCTTCGAGTTCCTGCACCGGACCGTGCCCTGCGACTCCGGCGGTGTGGAAGACGGCGGTAAGGGGGTGTTCGGCCGGGACCGCCCCGATGACCGTGGCGAGCGCCTGCCGGTCGGTGACATCACACGCGACGACCGACACCTCGGCGCCCAGACCACGAAGCTCTGCCACCAACTTGTCCGCGCCGTCGGCCTCTTCGCCCCGACGGCTCAGCAGCAGGAGGTGTTCCGCGCCGTCCTTCGCGAGCCAACGCGCCAGATGCGCACCGATACCGCCCGTACCACCGGTGACCAGGACGGTGCCGCGCGGATTCCACTCCCGGACGGGAACCGGGCTGCCGCCCAGGGGCGCACGGACCAGACGCCGGGCATACGCACCCGACGACCGCACCGCGACCTGGTCCTCACCCTCACCCGCCGCAAGGACACCCGCGAGGCCGGTGGCCACCCGCTCGTCCCACACCTCCGGCACATCGACCAGACCACCCCACGTACCAGGCTGCTCCAGACCCACGATCTGGCCGAGCGCCCACAGCTGCGCCTGCACCGGGCTGACCACGTCAGCCGCGCCGACGCCGGCCGCACCCCGGGTCAGGACCCAGAGCCGACCCGACAGAGCAGCATCGGCCAGACCCTGGAGCAGGACCAGCGTCGCCGCCAGAGCAGACTCCTCGTTCCAGCCGAGCAGGGAAACCACACCCGCCACGTCCGGAGTCTCGGCGAGCCGGGCGGCCAACGCCGCACGGTCCACATCCGCCCCGACCTCCAGCACCACGACCTCGGCCCCGGCCGCCACCAGGGCACCCCGGACCTCCTCGACCGGCACCCCGGCACCCGGCGTGACCAGCAACCACGTCCCGGTCAAACGGCTTTCCGAAGGAAGGCCCGTTGCCCGCCACTCGGTGCGATAGCGCAACGAGTCCAGCACCGACTGCTCCCGACGGCCCTTGCGCCAGGCGGACAGGACCGGCAGCCAGGCTTCGGCGCCCGCCGCCGGGTCCGGCCCGGCGCCTCCCGTGCCGTCGAGGACGGCGGTCAGGCCGGCCAGGTCCTGGCGTTCGACGGCGTCCCAGAACTCGGATTCGGCAACGTCGGTCGTCTCCACCACCTGGGCGCCAATGGTCACACCCTCCAGCCAGTAGCGCTGGTGCTGGAAGGCGTACGTCGGCAGGGCCACCCGATGGCCCGTGGTGAGCAGCTGCTTCCAGTCGACCGGAGCCCCGGCCACATAAGCCTCCGCCAGCGAGGTCAGGAAACGCTCCGCGCCACCCTCCTCACGACGCAGCGAACCCACCGTCACCAGCGGACGATCCAGCGCGTCACCGGTCTGCGCCACCGCCATCGTCAGCACCGGATGCGGACTCGACTCCACGAAGAACGCATTGCCCTTCTCCACCAGCAAACGCGTCACCGGTTCGAACTGCACCCGCTCCCGCAGGTTCCGCACCCAGTACCCGGCATCCAGACCGGCCGTGTCCATCCGCTCGCCCGACACCGTCGAATAGAACGCGACGGGCGAGGACTGCGGACGGATGTCCGCCAGCTCCCGCAACAGGTCCTCGTTCAGGACATCCACCTGCGCGGAGTGCGAGGCGTAATCCACCGCGATACGACGCGCCCGCACACCCTCCACCTCACAGGAGGCCAGCAGCTCATCCAGCGC
>NZ_JBEYVX010000170.1:0-4484 GCF_040644195.1 Streptomyces sp. NPDC047014
TCCTCCCCTGAGCGGAGGAGCCGCGCCGGTCCGCCAGGGCCGCCAGGGCCGGATATCGGACTGGGGAAGGGATCCGGCCGCCGGGACCTCCCCCTTCTCGGCCAAGTTCTCCGTGTGCGCCCGCACGCCCCCCGGTGTGACGTTCCATCAACCCGGTACCGGGGCAGCCGCGTGGTGCTGCTGGGTTCGTTCACCGAGGAGGGGCACGCGATGACGAAGGTTCTCGTTCTGCACAGTGTCAGCCTGGTCAGGTCCGCACTGGCCGCCCTGCTGAGATCGGAGGGCTCGTTCGACGTCACCTCGGCCGGCTGGAAGACCGCGGCGCGGCAGACGGAGTCCTTAAGGCCGGACGTGACCGTGGTGGACCTCGACTGTCCGGGGATCACGGCCGTACTGTCCGACGAGCGGCGCGCGAAGAGCCGTACGGGGGCCTCGCCCTCCCCCATGCTGGTGCTGGCGTCCACCGGCGCGCCGGGGTCCCTGCACCGGGCCTTCCGGGCCGAGGCCCGCGGCTATGTGGACAAGGACGGTTCGCCCGGCCGTCTCGTCCGCGCCGTCCGGAAGGTCGCCGCGGGGGAACGTTTCATCGACGCCTCGCTGGCGTCGGCCTTCATGTGCGCCGACCCCTTGCCGCTGAGCCCGCGCGAGGTCAGCGTGCTGGTGCGCGCCGCGGAGGGGGACTCCGTCGCCGAGATAGCGCGCAGCCTGCATCTGGCGAGCGGTACGGTCCGCAACTACATCGCCGCGGCGACCCGTAAGACGGGTGCGCGCAACCTCATCGACGCGATCCGGATATCCCGCCGGGAGGGCTGGGTCTGATACCCGGGTCCGCGGCCGTGCGGGGGTCCTCTCCTCAGCCCCCGGCGGGCGCGTGCCACTGCCCCACGAGATCGCGGTACAGGGCTGATCTGCCCGGGAGTTCCGCATGCGTGCCGCATACGGCGCGGGTCCCGTCGAGGACGAGGACCCGGTCGGCGCGGGCCGCCGACGAGACCCGGTGGGCGACGACGACAAGGGTGCCGGGACGGTCCGCGAGGGCCCGTTCGGCGCGCTCCTCGGTCAGCGGGTCGAGGTGGCAGGTGGCCTCGTCGAGCAGCAGCAGCGGGGCGGGTGAGAGGTAGGCGGCGGCGAGGGCCAGGTGCTGGCTCTCGCCGCGGGACAGCAGCCGGGGGGACAGCTCGCCGTCGAGCCCCCCGAGCCGGGACACCAGCGGGCGCAGCCCCAGGGCGTCGACGGCGTGCCACAGCCGGTCGTCCCCGGGTACGGGTGTGCCCGCGCCCGGCGAGAAGAGGGTGAGGTTCTCCCGTACGGTGCCGGTGAACACGTAGGCCCGCTGCGGGAGCAGGGTCCGTCGCGGATCGGGGCCGCTGGTGCCGCCGGGGCGGCGGGCGGGGACTCCGGCGACGAGGACCGTGCCCGCGTCGGGCGGCAGCATCCCGGCCAGCAGCGCCGTGAGGGTGGACTTGCCGATGCCGCTGGGGCCGACCACCGCGAGGTGTTCCCCGGGGCGGACCACCAGGTCGAGGGAGTCGAGCACGGGGGTGGCGCCGGGCCCGTAGGCGAAGGTGACCCCGCGGAGTTCGGCCGCGGGGGCCGGGCCGCGGCCGGCGGGGATCCGTGGCGGGGCGGGGGCGGCCGGAAGGGGCCCCACCTCCGGGCCGGGCGGCGCCGGGTCGCAGAAGCGTTCGAGGACCACGAGCAGCCGGGTACCGGCCGAACCGAGTGCCGTCATCAGCGAGTTGAGGGCGGGCAGCAGGGCGGTGACCAGGTAGGTGAGGGCGCCCGCCAGGGTGCCGGCGGTGACCCCCCGCCCGAGCAGCCACGGGGTGGCGGCGAGCAGCGCGATCACCGGCAGCCGTCCGGCGGTGCCCAGGGCGAGGGTGCGCAGGGCGGCCCAGCGGGCGGTCCGGGCCGCCAGCTCCTCCTGGGCGGCGATCAGCGGTTCCACCCGGGCCTCGGCCGTGCGCCCCGCACCGCGGGCGACGATGTCGCGCAGCCCGTCGGCGAGCTCCCCCACCCGGTCCGCCAACGCCTCGTCGGTGTCCAGGGAGCGGCGCTGTACGGCGGCCAGGGGGCGCAGGGTGGCCAGGAAGGCGGCGGCGCCGAGCAGCAGCGGGGGCAGGACGACGAGCAGCAGTACGGGGGCCAGTGCGGCCATGCCCGCGAGGGCGCCCACGGCGGTGAACACGAAGGAGCGGGCGGTGAGCACCAGTCCGGCGAAGGAGTCCCGGGCCATCTCGGTCTGCTGGGTCAACCGGGACACCGCGCCGGTGCCGGGGGCGCGCGCCGGGTCGGTGACGGCCCGGTCCAGCGCCTGGCGCACGGCGCGCCGGACCAGGCCGTCGCGCAGCGGCTCCACGAGGTCGGCGAGGGCGTGGAAGACCCGGCGCAGGGCCGGTCCGCCGAGGAGCGCGGCGGCCGCGGCGGCGGCCAGCCAGGCGAGTCCGGTGGCGGTATGCCCGGCGAGGAAGCCGTCGTCGAGGGCGCGGGCCACGCCGTAGCCGCCGAGGAAGGTATGCGCGGACTCCAGGAGGGACCATGCGCCGAGCCGTACGAGGGCGGAGGCGCGGCCCCGGAGGAAGCGGCGGCCCTCGGCCCCCACACGCTGCCGGGCGGCTTCGTGTCCGCTCACCGTACGGGCTCCTTCCCGGCCGGGGGGCGCGGTGCGGGGGCGGGCTCGGCGCGGGTGGGCTCGGGGGTGGTGGGCTCGCCTGGAGCGGGTTCGGCCGGGGTGCCGGAGGCGAAGACCTCCCGGTAGCCCTCGTGGCGGGACCACAGCCGCTCGTGGGTGCCGACCGCCCGCACCCTCCCGTGGTCGAGCCAGACGACGAGGTCGGACCGGGCGGCGGAGGAGAGCCGGTGGGCGACCACGATCCGGGTGCCGGGCCGGACCTCGTGGGCGAGCGCCCGCTCGACCTGCCGGGCGGTGACGGTGTCGAGGCTGGAGGTGGCGTCGTCCAGGATCAGGAGGCGGCCCGCGTGGCAGAACGCCCTTGCCAGGCCCAGGCGTTGGACCTCGCCCCCGGACAGGGGGGCGTCGGCCAGGCGGGTGGCGTAGCCGTGGGGCAGGCGGCTGACGAAGAGGTCCGCACCGGCCGCGCGGGCGGCGGCGCGGACGGCTTCGGGGCCGGGGGCCGGGCCGTCGCCGAAGCCGA
This sequence comes from Streptomyces sp. NPDC047014, assembly GCF_040644195.1. Taxonomy (NCBI): domain Bacteria; kingdom Bacillati; phylum Actinomycetota; class Actinomycetes; order Kitasatosporales; family Streptomycetaceae; genus Streptomyces; species Streptomyces sp. NPDC047014. The sequence goes on from NZ_JBEYVX010000170.1 coordinate 3,156, forward strand.
TGGCGTCCGCGACGGTGTCCCCGATCAGGGCGGGCCGGTCGAAGGCGTAGCCGGCCTCCCGGCGCAGTTCCCCCGGGCCGAGCTCGCCCAGGGGGACGCCGTCCAGCAGGACCTCGCCCTCGTCGGGGTCGGTGAGCCGTCCGGCCACGGCGGCGAAGAGGGTCTTGCCCGCGCCGGAGCGGCCCACGACGGCGACGGTGGCCCCGCCCGGGATCACCAGGCTGAGGTCGTGCAGCACGGTCGATCCGCCGCGTACGACGCTCACGTTCCGCAGTTCCAGGGTGCCGGGGCCGTCGGCGGGCAGGGTGGCGGGCCCATGGCCGCGCGGGGTCAGGGTCAGCAGGTGCGCGGTGCGCCGGGCGGCGGCCCGGCCGCGGACCACGGCCGCGAGGGCCGCCGGTACGGCCCCGACTCCGGCGGCGAGGGTGGCGTAGCGCAGGGCGGCGAGGAGGTCGCCGACGCCGAGGGCCCCGGCCGACAGGCGCAGGCCGCCGACGGCGAGGACGGTGTAGAGGATCAGCGGCATGAGGGTCGCGGAGCGGGCCGTGGTGCCGCCGTAGACCCGCCACATGCGCCGGCCCTCGGTGCCCAGTTCGGGCAGTCCGGCGAGGATCCGGGCGCGTTCGCGCCCTGCCGTGCCGGCGGCGGCGATGGTGCGGGCCCCGGCCATGGCCTCCGCGAGGCGGCCGGCGGTCTCCAGCTGGACCTGCTGGTAGCGGGCGACGCTGGCGAGGGTGTCGCGGGCGAAGGCGCGCAGCAGCAGGGCCAGCAGCGGGAGGCCGAGGAGGAAGGCGAGAGCCGTCCACACGTCGATGAGGAGGAGCGCGGCGATCGCGCCGACCGGCGGCAGCAGGGCGGCCACGGCGTGGGCTGCGGCGGCCGGGGCCTTGCCCGCCTCGGTGGCGTGCGCGGTCAGGCGGGCGGCGGTGTCCCCGGGGGCGTCGCGGGCCGCGAGGTGCGGGAAGGTGCCGAGGAGGCGGCCGAGGGCGAGGCGGCGCAGGCGGGCGGTGGAGCGGCCGTCCACCTCGCCGGTGAGTCGGGCCGCTGCGGCGTCGAGCAGCACGTCGGCGGTGATGACCGCGGCGCACAGCAGGGTCCAGGTGGGGCCCGCCGGGTCCCCGCGGAGCAGCAGGTCGAGGGTGTGGCCGAGGACGGCCGGTTCGGCGAGGGCGGCGGCGGCGCCCGCCAGGGTGCACCCGAGGATGCCGGCGGTACGGCCCGCGCTGTGCCGGGCGGCCCCGATCAGCGCGCGGTCGGCGCCGCGGGCGAGGGCCGGGTCGGCGGCCGGATCGCCCGCCGGGGGCGCTTCCGGGGCGGCGGCCCGGCCGG
>NZ_JBEYVX010000171.1:0-4015 GCF_040644195.1 Streptomyces sp. NPDC047014
CGGCGGCCGCGGCCCTGCCCGCGCCCGCCGGAGCCTGAGGCCGGGCCCTCGGGGGCGGCGCCCGTCGGACGCCAAGCCGACCCCAAGGCGACCCCAAGCCCCTCCTGCGACGGTGAGGCCGAGCGGAGCGCCCGGCCCCGCCCCTCCCCCGCCTTCCCGTCCCAGGAGAGCCCCGTCACCATGCCCCTGATCTGCGGCCACGACGCCCCGCCCTACCACCTCCCCGTGTGCGAGCACATCCGTACGGCCCCCGAACCGCTCGACCACCACCTGCACTACACCGGCCGGGGCATGGACCGGCAGCGGATCTGCGCCGCCTGCCGCACCGCGGCCACAGGCGGCGGCGCCGTCCCCACGGCCCGGCTGTGCGAGCCCTGCTTCGACGCGACCGCCGGCGCCACCCTCGGCACGACCGGGCTGCCGCAGACCCTCGACGCCGCCCGCCCGGTGGCCGGGGCCGGCCCGCTGCTGCCCCTGCCCGCCTCCGCCGGACCGGTCGTCGACCTGGCGCCGACCGCCGGGGGCCTGCTGCTCCTCACCGAGGACGGCCGGATCCTGGCCTGGGACCCGGACGGCGGCACACCGCTGGAGCGTGGGCGCAGCGCGGTCAGGGTGCCCGAGGACGCGAAGCCCTGGTCGGGGCACGACAAGGTCCGCCGGCTGCACGCCTCGCCCGACGGCCGGTTCGCCGCCGTGGTCGTGGACTTCGGCCGCCACGGCGAGGTCATCGACCTGGCCACGGGCGCGGTGACCATGAGCTTGGAGAACGACGGCTACTACGAGCACACCGTCCCCTTCTCCCTCGCCTTCACCACGCACGAGGGCCGTACGGTCCTCCTGCACCGCCGCCGGTGGAACCGCGTCGAGGCGGCCGACCCGGCGACCGGCGAGCTGCTGGCGCTGATGCCGGACCGCGAACCGCAGTCGGCCTGGTCGCACCACTTCCACGGCGCCCTGCACCTGAGCCCGGCCGGAACCCGCATCGCCTCCGACGCCTGGCTGTGGCATCCGCTGGGCGAGCCCGTCACCTGGGAACTGCGCCGCTGGCTGGACGAGGGCGCGCGTGCCGCCCTGGACACCCTCGGGTTCCGGCGCCTGCCGGGCTGCGAGTACCACTGGAACCGGCCGATGGTCTGGCTGGACGAGGCCCGGCTGGTCATCGGCGGGATCGGTGACGACGAGGAGGAGCTGGTACCGGGCGCCACCGTCGTGGACGTCACGCGCAGCGAGGACCACGCGGTACGGGGCTGGGGCCCGGCCCGGATCGCCGAATTCGGCGGCCCCCAGGGCCGGTTCTTCGCCGGGAACGGCCTGCTGTTCTCCTCCTCCCCGGCGGGCCTGGAGATCTGGGACCCGGTCGTCGGCGCCCGCACCGGCACCGTCCCGGACTTCCACCCCACGCACCACGACCCCTTCCGCGGGGAACTCCTGGAACTGTCGGCATCCGGCCTCCGCCGCCGCCCCACCTCCGACACCACCTGACCGCCACGACCTTGACGACCGCCATGACCGCCACGACCGCCGTTCCTGATCCCCCGCTTTCCCCATCCTTAAGCGGAACCTAAGAGTCATCGCGGCCGCGCCGAAACGAACGAATGTCCGTTTCGGGGCGGCTAGCGTGCTGCCGCAGTACCAACTCCCCAGTAACCAGAGGCAGGCACGCGATGGGCAGCACAGCAGGTCACCGGCGCACCACCAGTCGTAGGGCGAAGGCCGTGGGAGCGGTCGTCGCGGCGGCGGTGATCGGGGGCGCGGCCCTCGCCCTCAGCGGGACCGCGCAGGCCGGCACCGTGGGCGCCGTGTACACGAAGTCCAGTTCCTGGAGCGGGGGTTACACCGGCCAGTACGTCATCACCAACACCACCGGGCAGGCGCAGTCCGACTGGACGCTCCAGTTCGAGCTTCCGGAGGGCACGAAGGTCGACTCGCTGTGGAACGGCACGCACACGGTCGACGGCCGGCGCGTCACCGTGAAGCCCGCCGAGTGGAACCGGCAGCTCGCGGCCGGCGCCTCCGTCACCGTCGGCTTCGTCACCAGCGGGGCGGGCACCCCCGGAGACCCGACCGGCTGCCGGATCAACGGCCTCAAGTGCTCGGTGGACCAGGGCGCCACCGCCCAGCCCAGCGGACGCCCCACCGCGCGCCCCACCGCCACGGCGACGGCCGCGCCCACCGCGCCCGTGACCTCCGCCGCGCCGACGAAGACCACCTCGCCCTCCCCCACCCCGACGGCCACCACCGCCCCGCCGCCGGGCGGGGGCGCGCGCTTCGCCCCGTACGTGGACACCTCTCTGTACCCCGCCTACGACCTGCTCGACACCGCGACGCGCACCGGCGTGAAGGAGTTCCACCTCGCCTTCATCACCTCCGGCGGCGGCTGCGCCCCGCTCTGGGGCGGGGTCACCGATCTCGCGAACGACAAGGTGGCCGCCCAGATCGGCGCGCTGCGCGCGAAGGGCGGCGACGTACGGGTGTCGTTCGGCGGGGCCGCCGGGCACGAACTGGCCCTGAACTGCGCCACCGTGGACGATCTGGCCGCCGCCTACGGCAAGGTCGTCGACCACTACCGGCTCACCAAGGTCGACTTCGACATCGAGGGCGCCGCCCTGCCGGACACCGCCGCCAACTCCCGCCGCGCGCAGGCCATCGCCCGGCTCCAGAAGTCGCACCCCGGTCTGGACGTGGCCTTCACCCTGCCCGTCATGCCCGAGGGCCTGACCCAGCCGGGCGTGGCGCTGCTGGCCGACGCGAAGAAGAACGGCGTCCGGGTGGACGCCGTCAACATCATGGCGATGGACTACGGACCGGCATACAGCGGGGACATGGGCCTGTACGCGACCCAGGCCGCCACCGCCACGCAGGCCCAGGTCAAGGGGGTGCTCGGGCTGTCGGAGGCGGCGGCGTGGAAGGCCGTGGCCGTCACGCCGATGATCGGTGTGAACGATGTGGTGAGCGAGATCTTCACCGTGGAGGACGCCAAGCAGCTGGTCGACTTCGCCGCGGCGAAGGGCATCGGCCGCCTCGCCATGTGGTCCTCCACGCGCGACAAGCAGTGCGCGGCGGGAGCCGGAAACTACGCCGACGCCACGTGCAGTTCGATCCTCCAGGAGCCGCTGGCCTTCACCAAGGCGTTCGCCGCCCTCCGGTGAGGCCCGCGCCCGTCAGCCGATGAGGCCCGCCCGGGTGGCGAGGTCGAGCGCCGCGTCGAGCTTCGGCCCGGGCAGGCCCTCCACCTGGGCGGCGGCCAGCAGTTCCGCCACCGCCTCCGCATCGGCCTTGCGCTCGCGCGCCAGCTCCGCGAAGCGGGCGACGGCCTCGGCCAGGGCGGCGCGGCCCTGGGGCGGATCGCAGGAGTCCACGGTCAGCTGGACGAACTCCTCGTGCGAGCCGGCCCAGGGCGCGGCCATGTCGAGGCCGTCCTCGTCCAGTTCGGCGGGGTAGGGGATGCGGTGCCAGGCGCCGTCCTCCCACCAGTAGACGAAGCCGAAGAGGTTGCCGTCGGCGTCCTCGCGCAGGAGGTCCCAGGGCAGCCAGTCCGGGCCGCCCGCGAGGAAGTCGATCTGCCGGCCGCCGATATGGGTGCGGCTGCCGTCGGGGTCCTGGCCGCAGAACACGGCGCGGCCCCCGTCGAGCACGGTGAGCCGCCACCAGCCGCCCGCGCCGGTGCTGTGGCACCAGAGGCCGTCTTCGTCGAGCGCGAACTCGGTGCGGCGGGACGCGGCGCCATCGACCATGGCCATGGTCGCCGCCCTGGTCCACAACAGGTCGGGGTGATCGAGGTCTTCGGGCCGGCTGGGCGTGTGCATGATGTTTCTCCTCCCGGGTGCGGCACAAGCCTCGCACGGCGCGTCCGCCGGCCCGCGAGCACGTCCGTACGAGCGCACCGGCACCCCGGACGCGCGAAAAACCCGTCCCGGCCGGCGCGCGGCGCCCGGCGGGTCGGGGGGGGGGGGCGAACCCACAGGCGGTGTTGGAGGTGTTGGCGGCGGCGGGGTTGAGGAGCCCGGACACGTTG
>NZ_JBEYVX010000172.1:0-3876 GCF_040644195.1 Streptomyces sp. NPDC047014
GATCTGGGTGGCCGGGTTGGTCTTCCAGTCGGCGCCCGCGGAGGCCATCTTCGAGGCGGGCAGGGCCTGGACCAGGCCGTACGCGCCGGAGGAGGAGTTGGTGGCGGTGTGGTTCCAGCCGCTCTCACGGGAAACGATGTTGTTGAACGCCGCGAACTGCGCCGGGTCCTTGATCATCTGCTGGGCGATCGCCTTGGCGCTCGTCGGGGCCGCCTGGGCGGGAACCGTGGCGACCATGGAGCCGGCGACACCCAGGGCGACGACGGCACCCGCGAGGGTCTTCTTGGAAGCGGCGATACGGCGGATGACAGCGTGGGACACGGAGATACCTTCCACAGGGGACAAGGGCGGTCGCGGCATGCCGGAGGCATGCGTGAGCCACTCACACGGTGGAGAGGGGTTCGTCGGCGGCGGGTGAAGCACCCGTGCCGCCCGGCGACTCATCCAGTTCTACCGACGCCCCGGCGGCCTGGCAAAGACCCCTCCTACTAGCCGACCCGGTGGTTCGGGGCCGGCCGGCCCCCGCCCGGAGCGGGCGGAACAGGCCGCTGCGGGCGTGCCGGGGGCTCCTATGCGGCTTCGTATGTGACCTGCGTCCTGTGGGGCGCCTCACCGCCAGGGGCCCCGGAACTCACCCGGTGTGGCCGGGCGTGTACCCGTAGGCGGCAGGTTTAGGGACATTTCCACCCAAGGGTTCGAAGGGAACGGGGCCCGGGAGGCTGGGTTCCGTGCCGGGGCCCTCACGGCGGGGGCGGGGTGGCGGGAAAGCGATCATGGGGCGGGGCGGCCGGTACGGGGATACCTATGCTGGCCCGATGCTGGAGATACCTCTTTCCGCGCTGGAAGTCGCCATGGTCCAGGCGGGCTCGCGGGCCGTGGACACCCTGCGGGACACCGCGGCCTTCGCCCAGGGAGTGGAGCGGCAGGGCTACCGGCGGCTGTGGTACGCCGAGCACCACCACTCCCCCGCCATCGGCGCGTTCCCGCCGGTGGTGCTGATCGCGCACGCCGCCGCGTCGACCTCGGTGCTGCGTCTGGGGTCGGGGGGCGTGCTGGCGCCCAACCACGCGCCGCTGACGGTGGCCGAGCAGTACGGGACGCTGGCCGCGCTGCACGAGGACCGCGTCGACCTGGGGATGGGCCGCGGGCCGGGCACCTTCGACGAGGGCATCGCGCGGGCGCTGCGCCGCGGGGCGGATCCGGCGACGGACGCCGAGTACCGGGCGGACGTGGCGGCGGTGCTGGAGTTCCTGGTGGAGGAGGTGGCGCTGGGTCCGCTGCCGGAGCCGTGGCTGCTGGCCTCCAGTACGGCCGGGGCCGCCCTGGCGGCGGAGCTGGGGCTGCCGGTCGCGGTCGCGCACCACATCCGGCCGGAGAACACCGCCGAGGCCGTCGACCGCTACCGGTCGGACTTCGTGCCCTCGCGGTGGTGCGAGCGGCCCCGGGTGCTGCTGTGCGTGGAGACGGTGTGCGCGCCGACCGAGCAGGAGGCCGTGTGGCGGGCCGGGCCGATGAACGTGGTCAAGGCCGGACTGCTCAAGGGGGTCAGCCAGGCCCCGTTCCCCACGCCCGCGCAGGCGGCCGCGCACGTCTTCACCCCGCACGAGGTGCAGGCGCTGGCCTGGTTCCGGGCGCAGCAGGCCGTCGGGACGCCCGCGCAGGTCGTGGCCCGGCTCGCGGAACTGGCCGCCGGGACGGGGGCGGAGGAGCTGATGCTGACCACGCCCGTGCACGACCTCCAGGACCGCCTCGCCTCCTACGCGCTGATCCGCGAGCACCTCACGGCCGGCGCGGCGGCCGCGCGCGGCTAGGCCGGCACCGGCCGGTCGGGGCCGGGGGTCATCCGGGCCGTCACCGGGTCGTCGGCGAAGGCGCGGGCCAGGAGGGCGGCGACCGCGCCGGACTCGGCGGGGCGGGCGCGGCGGATCCCGTACCCGGCGGTCGGGGACGCGCCGCGGGAGTCACCCCGGCTGTTCGAACGGCGGGCCGGGCGCGGGCGGGGGCGGGTGGGGGCGAGGACCGCTCAAGAGGCGCTTGAGGGTGACTCGATCACCCTGCGCCGCGGGGTGCTCGCGCCCGTATAGTCGCCATGACTTGACGATTCGATGACCCGTTCCCGAAGAATCGATGACCGATCAGGCTCCGCGGACGGGCGAGCAGGGGGACACACGATGGAGACCGCACGCCTGGCCTCGCTCATCGCCGCCACGGTCACGATGGGGCTGGTGAGCGGCTTGTTCTACGGGTTCTCGGTGTCGGTGATGCCGGGTCTGAAGCGTTCGGACGACCGTACGGTCATCGAGGTCATGCAGCACATCAACAAGGCCATCCTCAATGGCTGGTTCGTGCTGGGCTACATCGGGGCGTTCCTGTTCACCGCGCTGGCGCTGGTGCTGCACATCCCCTCCGACGGGCGGGAGGTGCTGCCGGCGCTGATCGCGGCGCTGGTCTGCTACATCCTGTCGATGGGGCTGACGAACAAGGTGAACATCCCGCTGAACAACGCGCTGGAGAAGGCCGGTCCGGTGGCCCGGATCAGCGACCCGGCGGCCGTCCGGCGGGCGTTCGAGGGGCCCTGGAGCCGGGCGAACGTGTGGCGGACGCTGCTGTGCACGGCCGCGGTCGGCTTCCTGGCCTGGGCGCTGTACCTGAGCGGCCGGCTGGGCTGACCCCCCGGAGCAGGAAGTCCCCCGGACCGGGCGGCCGGGGGACTTCCGTGTACAGGGGGTGGGGCCGGTTCAGCGGGTGGCGCGTCCGTAGAGGACCAGGGCGCGGGCGAGTGCCGCCAGGCCCAGGGTGCACAGCAGGGTGCGGACGATGTTGGTGGCGACCCAGGTGCCCTTGAACTTGTCGACGATGGCGAAGTCCGCGAGCTTCGCGGCGTCGCCGGCGTCGGCGAGTTCGTTGTTGAGGGGGATGTTCACCGAGAAGGTGATCATCAGGACGACGAAGTAGGCGACGGTGGCGACGGCGACCCAGACGGCGACGTTGCGGCGGCCCTTGCGGAACTCGATGACGGCGGAGGCGGCGGAGGTGAGCAGGGTGATGACGAACACCATGCCGAAGAGGCCGTTTCCGTCGATGGCGGCGTTGAAGTTCTGCATCGCGGTGACGTAGGTGCGTTCGTCGCCGGCGGCCAGGCCGGGCATGACGGAGACGTCGAAGGCGAAGAAGAGGCCGGCCATGAGGCCCATGAAGACCGTGGAGACCAGCAGCAGGGCGGTGGCGGCCTTGCCGCGTTCGGCGGTGGCCGCGGGCTGGGGCGCGTACGGGGTGTGCGGGCCGGCGTAGGGGCCGGGCTGGGCGTGCTGGCCGGGGGGTGCGTAGGGGCCGGGGCCGCCGGCGGTGTGGTGCTGGGGACTGCCGGCCGGGTTGGTGTTCATGGGTCATCCTCGTCTGCGGTGGTGGGAGTTGGTGCTCGCCCTCGGCTCGGGCATCCGATCGTGGCATTGGCCGGGATGCCCGGTCATGGGCTTTCCACCGGCTCTCGAGCGGGGCTTGAGAGCCGGTGGCGAAATCCGTTCGGTCCGCGGGTGACCGGGGGGTGCCCGAGGGGTGCTCGGGGGGTGGTCAGTAGCGGTAGTGGTCCGGCTTGTACGGGCCCTCGACCTTGACGCCGATGTAGGCGGCCTGCTCCGGGCGCAGGGTGGTGAGCCGGACGCCGAGGGCGTCGAGGTGGAGGCGGGCGACCTTCTCGTCGAGGTGCTTGGGCAGCACGTAGACGTCGGTCGGGTACTCCTCGGGCTTGGTGAACAGCTCGATCTGCGCCAGCGTCTGGTCGGCGAAGGAGTTCGACATCACGAACGAGGGGTGGCCGGTGGCGTTGCCCAGGTTCAGCAGACGCCCCTCCGACAGCACGATCAGCACCTTGCCGTC
>NZ_JBEYVX010000173.1:0-3849 GCF_040644195.1 Streptomyces sp. NPDC047014
GCGCGGCCGCGGGCCCGGGGCCCGCGGCGGTGTGCGGCGCGCCCGCCGTCTGTGCCGGAAGTCTCACGCCTTGCGTCCCACGCCGCCGTAGCCGGAAAAGGCGTAGGGGTCCTCCGGGGTCTCCGCGTCCTCGGCCGCCTCCGCGCCCTCGGAGCGGTCCGGGCGCCAGTCCGGCATGGAGACCAGGCCCGGCTCCACCATCTCGAACCCGTCGAAGAAGCCCTTGATCTGCTCCCCGGTGCGCATCACCAGGGGGTTGCGGATGTCCCGGTAGACGCCGACCGCGCCGCCGGCGACCTCCTCCGTGAGCGGGATCCCCTCGTAGGACGCGTGGGTGAGGATCAGCATGCTGCCGGGGGCCAGCGCCTCGCGCAGTTCGGCCACGGCCTCGTACGGATCGTCCTCGTCCTCCAGGAAGTGCAGGACCGCGACGAGCATGAGGGCGACGGGGCGGTCGAGGTCCAGGATCCGGCCGACCTCGGGAGCGGCGAGGATCTGCCGCGGCTTGCGCAGGTCCGCCGCGACGACGCCGGTGCGGTCGTCGCCCGCGAGGACCGCTTCGCTGTGCGCGACGGCGACCGGGTCGTGGTCCACGTAGACCACGCGCGCCTGCGGGCTGGCGGCCTGGGCGATCTCGTGGACGTTGCCGAAGGTGGGGATGCCGGAGCCGATGTCGAGGAACTGCGTGACGCCCTCGGCGACGGCGTGCCGGACGGTGCGCCGCATGAATGCCCGGTTCGCCTGCATGATCTTGGGCAGTCCCGGCATGAATTCCATGGCCCTGCGGGCCGCCTGCCGGTCGACCTCGAAATTGTGGGACCCGCCCAGGTAGTAATCGTAGATGCGGGACACGCTCGGCACCGATATGTCGATGCCTGGCGGGGCCCAGGCGGGGCGCTCCATCGGGATCTCCAAGCGTTGTTCCTACGGCGGTCCGGCCGCGGTCGGACTCCTGTCCGAGCCGAATGTACTGATCATTTCCCAACAGGGCGAGCAAAAGCGGAAATTGGCGATCCGTTCTTCGTCACACACCAAAGGCACCCGGCGGCCTCCGCGGGGCGATTGACCGTTACCGACAAATCCCTTTTGAGAATTGACCGGAGGGCGATCGGAGTCGATGCGGACCGGCCCGTTCCTGGCTCAAACCTCTCGGGTGCGCAGTCCACCCGTTCAGGCGAACCGGGGCCCGAGCCTCGCGTGCGCGGGCGCGCGCGGGCCCATGCTCCCCGGGTGAACAGAGCCTGTGCCCGGCGCCTGATGGCGGTCCCGGTCCTGCTGTGGGCGGCCTTGGCCACCACACCGGCCGTGGCTGATAGCAGCGCCTACGCGACGACCCGCCCCGGCGACGGTCCGGCCGCCCGCGCCGCGGTGGCGGTGGCCTCCGGCGGCGGCCGCGGAGACCGCCCGGGTGGTGGACATCACGGTGACGGGCGCCGCCCCGACCACGGCGGACGCCCCGACGGCCGGCCGGGAGGCGACCGCCCCGGCCGCCCTGGTCAGCCCAGTCACCCCAGCCACCCCACCGCCCCCACCCATCCCAGCCACCCCGGCGGCCACGACCGCCCCGGCCACCCCGGCCGCCCCGGTCATCCCGGCCACCCCCACTGCCCACCGCCGCCTCCTCCCCCGTGCCCGCCCAAGCCCCCGCAGCCCCCCAAGCCGACCCCGACCCCGACGCCCACGCCTCCTCCCCCGGAGCCCAGTCCGCCGCCGGTGCCGACCCCGCCGCCACCCGCGCCGCCGAAACCCGCGCCCCCGCCGGAGCCCGCGCCGCCCGCCAAGCCCGCGCCCAGGCCCGTACCCGAGCCCGTGAAGGCGGCCCCGCCCCCGCCGAAGCCCGTCCCCGCGCCGCCCCGCGCGGCCCTGGTGCCCCCAGCGCCGCCTGCGCCCGCCGTCACTCCCCCACCCCGGCAGGTGGCCCGCCCGGCCTACCGGACCGCCGCCCGCAAACCCGTCGAGCACCACATCTCGCCGGTCACCTTCACCCTGCTGACCGCGGCTCCCGCGGTGCTCGCGATCGTCGCGCTGCGCCCCCGGTGATCCGCCCCCGTCGACCGAACCACCGAACCACCGAACCACCGGACCGCCGAACCACCGGTCTGCCGAGTTACCGAACTACCGATCTGGAGTCATCTTGTCGGAATGGCTCGTCCTGTCCCTCGCGATGGCCGCCGCGTGTGCCGTGGTGCTGTCCATCGCCTTCTTCAATCACCGCAGGATCGGCGAGGACGACGATCCGAACGAGACCCCGGACGTCATCGAGTACATGACGATGATGATCGGGGTGATCTACGCGATCGTGCTGGGCCTCGCGATCGCCGGAGTCTGGGAGGGCCGGGGAGCCGCCCAGGAATACGTGCGCCAGGAGGCGCAGGCCCTGCACGAGATCAGCGTGCGTTCCGAGGTCTACCCGGCCGAGGTCCGCGCGCGCATCCGCTCCGACGTCGACGCCTACGTCACCCACGTGGTCGGCACCGAGTGGGCGGTGATGGCCGACGAGGGCGAACTCACCGCCCGCGGCGCCGAGCTGCTGGAGCGCGTCCGCCGTGACGTCACCGACTACGTGCCGCAGACCGACCACGAGGGGCAGGCGTACCAGCCGCTGGTGGACCAGGTCGCGGTGGTGGACGACATGCGCAGTGCGCGCGGTGACAGTGCCGGGGCCACCATGCCGGGCGTGGTCTGGTTCGGGCTGATCGCGGGCGCGCTGGTCACGGTGGGCCTGATCTTCACCCTCCAGATCCGGCGCTCCTTCCGGGAGATGCTGCTGGCCGGTCTGTTCAGCGCGCTGATCGCCTTCCTGCTGTTCCTCATCTGGGACTTCGACGCGCCGTTCGGGCGCGGGATCTCCGCGACCGCCGAACCCTTCTTCCAGCAGTTCCCGCGGCTGGATCTCGGCGGCTGATGCCGTCCGGCAAACCGGGGACGGGCCCTCCGTCCCCGGTTCGGCCTACGGGCATGCCCCATTCGCCCGTTCCTGATCGCGGCCCACCCGCCCCGCGCCTAGCGTGGCGGACATCGAGGCGCACGACCCCCACGTGCGGAAACGGTTCCGCGGGCTGCTCCTCGGGGATCGGGAGAATCAACCATGGGTGCGATACGTACCTCCGCCACCGCCCTGCTGAGCGCGGGCGCCACGGGCGCCGTCCTCGCGCTCGGCGCCCTCGCCGCGCCCGCCGCGGCCGCCCCCGAGGCCGGGTCCCAGCAGGAGCAGCGGCAGACGCAGAAGCAGAAGCAGACATCGTTCCGCTTCACCCTCACCCCCTCGACCGTCGCCCCCGGCGGCCAGGTGGTGCTCGGCGTCACCGGCTGCAACGCCGCCTACGCCACCGCCTCCTCCGGTGTCTTCGACACCGTGAGCATCGAGCGCGGCCGGACCGTACGGGTCACCGTCGACCGGGACGCACGGCGCGGCGCCCTCTACTCCGTGGCCTTCACCTGCAACGGGGAGACCGGCTCCGCCGATCTGACGATCGCCGGCGGCACGGCCCGGCCCACCACGAGTTCCACGAGGACCGCGCCCGTCCCGCCGCCGCCTCCGCCCCCGCCCCCGCCGCCTCCTTCCACGTTCACGTCCACCGCCACCGCCGGTGCCCCCGTCGTGATCCGGCCGCCCTCCGGCGCCGCCACCTCCGCCCGCGGTGTCCGCGGCGGTCTCGGCGGCAGCGTGGCCGGGATGGATCCGCTGGAACTCGGCGCCGGGGCCGGGCTGTTCCTCGCCGCCGCGGGGGGTACCGCGTACGCCCTGCGGCGCCGCCGCTCGGCCCACGGCCGCAGCCATTGAGACCGGCGGTCCGCCCCGCCGCCCCTCCCCCGCCACCGCCGGTCGCCCCGAGCCCTGGCAGGGGC
>NZ_JBEYVX010000174.1:0-3813 GCF_040644195.1 Streptomyces sp. NPDC047014
GTCGGCGGAGACCACCACCGTGTGCGACACCCCGGGGGTGTTGTCCACGAAGTTGGTGATCAACCAGTTCAGGTTCTGTGCCGCCTGGCTCATCGGGCTCACACTAACGCTCCTGGTCATAGCTGTTACTTGACTGCTCACTGCCCGCGCTGCGTCCCTGCTGGACACCCCGCCGCAGGTTGCTCAACCTGCCGCGGACATCCTCCGGAGCGCGGGAGACCTGGGGGCCGCCCTGCGGGGTCGTCTCCGCCGCGCCCTCGACCAGGTTGGCCTTGGGCACACGCCGAGGGAGACCGGACGGGGTGACCCCGCCCGCCTTCGGCTCACGGAGTTTGGCGGCCTGCTGCCAGCGCTCGTCGTTGCCCGAACGCCAGCCCGAACCGCCGTCCTGGTCCTGGTCCTGCTCCGGGGCGGCGGCCTGGCGCGCACGCGGCGACCGCTGCTCGAAGAGGGACCCGGGGGACTCCGCTTCCTGCTGTGCCGGCTGCCACTGCTGCTGGCTGCCGCGTCGCGGCAGGCCCGCTCCGGTCATTTCGTGACCGGTGTCGGCAGCGGCGCCCGGACGGTCGAAGCCTACGCGCTCCGCGGCCGGTTCGGGTACGGAGGGGGATTCCGATTCGGTCCCGTAGCTCTGCTGGTAGGCAGCCGGATACGTGTTCTGCTTCGGCCAGTCGTCCTGCTCCGGGGCGGCTTCGAAGCCTCCGTCGTACTGCTGGGAGCCCGGCTGCTGGTCCGGATAGCCGTCTTCCGTATAGCCGTAGTCCTGCTGCGGGTACGCCTCGAAGCCCTGCTGCGCACGCTGTCCGTCGTAGTTCGGGTCGTAACCCTGCCCGGACTGCTGGTCGTAGCCCTGGTACGGCTGGTAGCCGTGCTCAGGCTGGGGTTCCGGATAGTCCTGCGCCGAGGGCTCGGCGTACTGCTGCTGCTCCTGCGGGTAGCCGACCTGCGCCTCCAGCGCGGCCCGGCGCTCCTCGCGGCCCAGGGAACGCACGACCGGGTCCACGCCCTGGCCCTCGCCGCCCGGCTCGTAGCGCGAGTCGTCGAAACCGAGCTCGGCGGCCGTCCGCATCGGGGCGGCCTGCTGGCTCTGCTGCTCCGGGATGATCTGCGAGACCGTGAAGTCGTCGTCCGGGATGCCCTCGCCACCGCCACCGTGGGTGATGGCGTCGGGGAGCATGACCAGCGAGGTGGTGCCCGCGGCCTCGCCCGAGGGGCGCAGCTGGACGCGGATGCTGTGGCGGTCCGCCAGCCGGCCGACCACGAACAGGCCCATGCGCTGCGAGATCGCGGCGTCCACGGTCGGCGGGTTGGCCAGCTTGTGGTTGATGTCCGCGAAGTCCTCGGCGGTGAGGCCGATGCCCTTGTCGTGGATCTCGACCATCACGCGGCCGTCGGGCAGACGCGTGGCGTTGACGCGGACCTTGGTCTGCGGCGAGGAGAAGGTGGTGGCGTTCTCCAGCAGCTCCGCGAGGAGGTGCACGAGGTCGGTCACGGCCTGGCCGTGGATCTCCGCCTCGGAGACACCGGAGAGCTCGATGCGCTCGTACTGCTCCACCTCGGAGGAGGCGGCGCGCAGGACGTCGACCAGGGGCACCGGCTGGTCCCAGCGGCGGCCCGGCTCCTCGCCCGCGAGGATGAGGAGGTTCTCGCCGTTGCGGCGCATACGGGTGGCCAGGTGGTCCAGGCGGAAGAGGTTCTCCAGCTGGTCCGGGTCGGCCTCGTTGTTCTCCAGGTCGGTGATGAGGGTCAGCTGGCCCTCGATCAGCGACTGGTTGCGCATGGAGAGGTTGGTGAAGATCGCGTTGACGTTCCCTCGCAGGAGCGCCTGCTCGGCCGCGAGCCGTACCGCCTCGCGGTGGACCTGGTCGAACGCGCGGGCGACCTCGCCGATCTCGTCGCGGGAGTCGATCGGGATCGGCAGGACACGGGTGTCCACCTTGCCCGGGTCGGTGCGCGAGAGCTGGTCGACGAGCGTCGGCAGGCGCTGCTCGGCGATGTCGAAGGCGGCGGTGCGCAGGCGGCCCATCGCGCGGCCCATCTGGCGGGCCATCATGCCGGCCAGGATGAAGGCGGCGAGCAGGGCCACGACCACGATGGCGCCGTTGACGATGGCGTCGGTGCGGGCGTCGTCCGAGACGGCGACGGCGTCGTTGACGGCCTTGTCGAGGAGTTCCTTCTCGATCTCGTCGTAGCCGTCGAACTTGGCGGTGGCGGCGGCCTGCCAGAACACCGGGTTCGTACCGGTCTCGGCGAGCCTCTTCTTGCTCTCACCGCTGGCGATGGCCTCGGTCATGCCGACGAGCGGGTTGCCGTTCGGGGCCGGCGGCGGCACGAACTTGGTGCCGGCCTGCTCGGCCTGGTGCTTGGCCTCGGCGAGCTTGGCCTTGCCCTCCTCGGACTTCTTGCCCATCACCGTCTTGAGGCGGTTCACGTCCTCCTCGGTGCCCGCCGCGACGTACTCGCCGATGGCGATCTCTTCGAGGTAGGCGTAGGAGGAGAAGGCGACGAGCTGGGCCTTGCGGGTGTTCTCGTCCGCGCTCGGGCGCACCAGGAGGTGGGTGCCGACGGAGCGCTGGAGGGAGTTGGCCGCCTTGGCCAGCTGGACCGCGTAGACCATGCGGCCGTAGGAGGTCACGTTTCCGGTGCCCAGACCGAGTTCGTTGGCGAACTGCATGAGGTAGTGCTGGACCAGCACATAGCCCTCTTCGGTCGGGATGGGGCCCGCCGCGGTGGGGAGGTTCTTCTTCGGAGTCTCGGCCGCCGCCAGGTACGCCTTCTCGCGGACGTCCTTGAGCTTGGGCTCCTCCGCGCGGAAGAGCTCCAGACGCCGCTCCAGGCCCTGGTTCTTGGGCATGTCCTGGACGGCCTTGTCGAACTTGTCCTTGGCCGCGCCGGTGTCCGCGTACGCCTTGGTGACGCGGTCGTCCTTGGTCTGGCCGTTCAGGAGGGGCTCGGCCGTGAGGTCACGCTCGTTGAGCAGTGCCTGACTGTACTCCGAGGCCGCCTGGACGACCCGGGCTATCTGCTCGGCCTCCTTGGCCTCGTTCCACGTGTCGACGGCGCCCTTCACCTGGAAGCCGCCCATGACCAGGCCCACGAGGGCCGGGACGAGGAGGATGGCGTTCAGACGGGTGGGCACGCGCCAGTTGCGCGGGGAGAACCTGCTGGCGCTCCCGGTGCCCGCCGACGGTTCCACGGGCACGTCGGCGGGCGACGCGGCCGCTCGCGGCGGCGGGGTGAAGTTGCCACGCGCGGTTTCATCCGCGGGGCTCGCATTGCTTCGCCTCACTCGACCAACAACCTCTCGGCGGTGCTACTAGCTAGTTCGTTGAATTCCAGCACGGTTGACGGCCCTGTTCCAAACAGTTGGAATCTGCCATTCCCAGAGACTTATGCCTCACATAAATCGGACATAAAGAGCGTCCTGCGGCAAAAGCCGGGGCGCGTGTGAGCGCAGTGGCACCGGATGAACGCTCCCTGTCGCGAAACGGCTTCAATTCTCTGTCGAAACGTTATGAACGCCACGGGGCGGGCCGTGTCGTAGGACACAACCCGCCCCTGGCATCCGGCGACCGGAACCGTCTTACTTGAGCCGCGCCATGAGGGCGTGCTCGACGAGCGTGATGAGGGCGCTCTTGGCGTCCGCGCGGTGGCGGGCGTCGGTGGTGATGATCGGGGCGCCGGGGCCGATCTGCAGGGCCTCGCGCACCTCGTCCGCCGTGTAGGGCTGGTGTCCGTCGAAGCCGTTGAGGGCGATGACGAAGGGGAGGCCGCTGTTCTCGAAGTAGTCGACGGCGGGGAAGCAGTCGGCGA
>NZ_JBEYVX010000175.1:0-3415 GCF_040644195.1 Streptomyces sp. NPDC047014
ACGCCAAGATCCTCGACCCCGCCTGGCAGAGCATCCTCGTCACCGACGACCCCCTCGCCGCCACCCTCAAGGCCCAGGCCGACTACGCCGTCAAGACCAGGCTCATCGAACAGCCCGAACTCACCGGCATCTACGACCTCACCCTCCTCAACAAGGTCCTCAAGGAAGCCGGCAAGCCCGAAGTCACCGACGCCGGCCTCGCCACCAAGTAGCCAGTGAGCCGGGGCGCCCCGACCCGGGGCGCCCCGGGCCCTCTTGACAGCGGCCTGAGGTGCATCGACACTCCAGAACGGCGAATCCTAGTGAACTGGTAGGAAAACAAAGGGCGTTCGGTCCGGCCCCGGCGCGAGCCGCGCGGGCCGCCGGCGCCGTTCGGTCGTGATCGAGCACCCCCAGGGAGACGTATGTACGCCCCTTCCCCGCAGGCCGCGCCCTCCTTCCGCGGCAGGATCGGCCGCGACGCGCACAGCGGCTACCCCGCCGTCCCGCACCGCTACCGGCTCCATCTCGCGCCCTCCTGTCCGGACTGCCTGCGGATCGCCGTCACCCACAGCCTGCTCGGCCTGGACGGTGTCCTCCCCGTCACCGTGCTGCCCGCCGTGCCCGACGCACCCGACGGCGGCCACCTCGCGCTGCGCCCGCTGTACGAGGCCAGCGCCCACCAGCACCGGGGGCCCGCCACGGCCCCCGTCCTCAGCGACGGCTGGACCGGACGCATCGTCAGCACCCACGCCCCCGACATCCTCCAGGACCTCACCCGGCGCTTCGGCGCCTCCGGCCCCGACCTGTACCCGGAGGGCGCCGAGGAGCGGATCGCGGCCATCGGCCGGCTCTGCGAGGAGGGCATCAACGCGGCCGCGCAGCGCGCCGGCCGGTCCGGCGTCGACCCCGGGACCCGCGAGCTCGCGCTCACCACCCTGCTGCGCGCGCTGGGCGCGCTGGAGGAATGGCTCACCTCGGCCGATCACCTGCTGGGCGGCGACCTCACCGCGGCGGACGTGCGGTTGTGGGTGACGCTGGTGCAGCTGGACACCGTGCACCGCTGGCACCTGGACGCGGCCGCCGTGTACCGGATCACCGACCACCCGCGGGTGTGGGCGTACGCGCGACGGCTGACGGCGCATCCCGCCTTCGGCCCGCATCTGGACCTGGACGGCATCGCCCGCCGGCACCACGCCCACTGCCGGGGCTCGGAGGCCGCGGGGGCCGCCGTACGGATCGTGGACTGGGCCGCGCAGGTGCGGCGGGCCGGCACCGTGGCCCGGACGGCCGGGGGCTGATCTCAGAAGGTCCACCGCGTGTGGCTGTAGACGCCGCCGTCGCGCCCGAAGCCGTAGGCCGTGGCCGGTGCCACCGCGAACACCACCGACTCGCCCTGCCGGATGGAGTCCCCGATGCCGTGGAAGGTGCCCTCGGGGGAGGTGATGTGGTGGCCGTACTTCGTCTCGTACGCCGTGATCGCGCGCTCCAGCGCCTCCGGCTCGGAGATCCGCCGGGCCGTGCCCTCGACGACGATGTCGAGCCCTTCGGTGAGGGCGTTGCGGCCGGTGGTCAGCGCGCAGTGCGCGTCGTGGGCGAGGTTGCGGGCCTTCTGCTCCCCGGGGCCGGTGGAGAAGTGCAGCACCCCGTCGTGCCAGGCGGCGATGACGGGGGTGACGTGGAGGCGGCCGTCGGGCCGCACGGTGGAGAGCCAGAAGATCTCGGCGGACTCCAGCTCCCGCCGGGCCACGGCCCAGTCGGTGGCGGTGACGTCCTCGGCCCCCGGGCGGGGGTTGAGGGCGGAGCTGTAGCGGGCGTCCAGTTCGGTGACCGGCTGCGTGGCGGGGTCCTGGTCGGGCATGGCTCCTCCTCTTCTCCCCCGGTGGGCGGGGCCCGGGGCGCACCCGTGCATGCTGGCGCGGGTACGCGCCCGGGGCCCCGTACGCGGCCGACGGCGGGCGGGACATCACCCGGCCGGGTCAGGTCCCCCTCTGCCCGATGCGGCCCCGGCCTCGGGCCGGCCGGGGGGCCGTCCTAGGGTGGCGGGACAGTCCGTGCGGCGGGGCGGGGGCCTCGCCGTCTCCAGTGGGGAGTCCTCCGTGGCAGGTTCGCTCGACGGCCTCGTGTTCGTACCCGTGGCCGACCAGGCGCCCGGGCAGGTCGGCCGGCAGACCCGGTTCGCGTACCACGAGCGGGATGGGGTGGTCTGGGCCGACTACCGCGGCGGGGACGTGGTCAGGGGCCAGCTGATCGGCACGCGCACAGGGGACACCCTCGACTTCCGCTACGTACAGCTCCGCGGCGACGGGACCACCGCCTCCGGGCACTGCGTCTCGCGGGTGGTGCAACTGCCGGACGGAAGGCTGCGGTTGGACGAGACCTGGTCCTGGGAGTCACGGGAGGGCAGCGGCACCAGCACGGTGGAACAGATCCTGGACCGCGCCCCGACGGGCTGAGGCCCCGCCGGAACCGGGGACGCGCCCGGCCGGGGACAGTCCGGCGCGGGCACGGTGTGTCTGCGCGGAGCCCGCGGCGGAAGTCCCTTCAATGGGCAGCCTCCTAGGGAAACGGGCAGTCCATTGAGCTTCCTCGTACGGCACCGTCCTGCGGCGCCCGCCTCGGCCGAGTTCACCCGCCGGGCCCTCCTGACGGGCGGTCTCGCCCTCGCGGCCGGTGCGGCGCTGCCGCTCGCCGCGGCCGGGCGGGCGCGGGCCGCAGCCGTCCCGGACATCATCGGCTGCGCCACCTGGGGGGCGCGGGCCGCTTCGGAGCCCGTGGCCGTGCTCGGCAACCGGCCCCAGCGGATCATCGTCCACCACACGGCCACGGCGAATGTGACGGACTATTCGCGGCAGCGCGCCTACGCCCTGGCCCGCGCGATCCAGACGTACCACATGGACGCGCAGGGCTGGATCGACACCGGCCAGCACTTCACCATCAGCCGCGGGGCGTTCGTGCTGGAGGGCCGCCACCAGAGTCTGGCGGAGCTGCGCTCCGGCACCCGCCAGGTGCGGGCGGCGCACTGCGTCGGGCAGAACACGCTGTCGATCGGCATCGAGAACGAGGGCACCTACACCTCGCTGACCCCGCCCACGGCGCAGTTCTCGGCGCTCGCGGACCTGTGCGCGCACATCTGCGCGCAGTACGGCCTGCCGGCGGCGGAGATCTACGGGCACCGCGACTTCAACGCGACCTCCTGCCCCGGCGACCGGCTCTACGCGCTGCTGCCGACGCTCCGCAAGGAGGTGGCCGCCCGGCTCGGCACCTCCGCGCAGGAGGTGGACCCGCAGGCTCCGGCTCCGGAGCCGGAGCGGGTGCGCCACCCGTTGTGGGACCTCGTCGACCGGACCACCCACAAGCGGGCTTCGGCCTTTCCCGAGTACCTGCCGGCGCGCTTCGTGGAGCAGGGTGCCGTCCTCGGCGACGAGGGCGGCCT
>NZ_JBEYVX010000176.1:0-3385 GCF_040644195.1 Streptomyces sp. NPDC047014
GCGTTGATTTTTGGCACGCTGTTGAGTTCTCAAGGAACGGACGCTTCCTTCGTACTCACCCTCGCGGGTTTTCCTCCGGGCTTTCGTTCTGCTGTCTTGCTTTTTTCTTGCGTTTCCGACTCTATCAGACGTTTTCCGTGTCCGATTTCCTCGGCGCTTTCCAGGTCTTCGCCTTCGCGTTTCCCTTTCCGGCGATTCCGACTCTATCAGAAGTTTTCCACCGGATTTCCCGGCTTCGAATTCCTGAATGGAGAGACGGCTGTACCCCGCTGAAACTCAATGGTCCATGTGGGGTGAGAGAGAGTTTAAACCATCGCTGCCGAACTTGTCCAGTTCGAGGCAACCGTTCGAATCTACCTCTCCGCTTGCGCCGTGTCAACGGCGTTTGCGGAACGACGAGGAGACTAGCAGCTCAGCTGCCCGGTGCGCACATCAGGCGGCGGTCGGGAGCGTTGCCGTGCGGTCCGCGGCCTCCACGTCGCCCGTCTCCCCCGCGCGGGCGGCGCGGCCGCCCAGGAGGAAGACGTAGGCGAGGAAGGCCGCCTCCGCGGCCACGCCGATCGTGATGCGGGCCCAGGTGGGGAGGCCCGAGGGGGTCACGAAGCCTTCGATAAGGCCGGAGATGAACAGGACCGCCGCCAGGCCGAGGGCCATGCCGAGGGCCGCGCGGCCCTGTTCCGCGAGGGCCGCGCGGCGGGTGCGGGGGCCCGGGTCGATGACCGTCCAGCCCAGGCGCAGCCCGGTGCCCGCGGCCACGAAGACGGCGGTCAGTTCGAGCAGGCCGTGCGGCAGGATCAGGCCGAGGAAGACGTCGAGCCGGCCCGCGGAGGCCATCAGACCCAGGCCGACCCCGAGGTTGGCCATGTTCAGGAAGAGGATCCAGAGCACCGGGATCCCGAGGAAGGCGCCGAGCACCAGGCAGAGCGCGGCCGCCTGGGCGTTGTTCGTCCACACCTGGGCGGCGAAGGAGCCGGCCGGGTTGCTGGAGTAGTACGTCTCGTACTGGCCGCCGGGCTTCGTGAGCTCCTTCAAGTGCTCCGGCGCGGCGATGGCCCCCTGCACCTCGGGGTGCGTGGCGATCCACCAGCCGATGAGGACACCGAGGGCGGTGGAGAGCAGCGCCGTCGGGATCCACCAGCGGCGGCTGCGGTACACGGCCGCCGGGAAGCCCGCCGTGAAGAAGAGGGCGACGTCGCGCCAGCCCGCCCGGCGGGTGCCCGTCACGGTGGCGCGGGCGCGCGCCACCAGCTGGGTCAGCCTGCCGGTGAGCAGCGGGTCCGGGGCGGTGGACTGGAGGAGGGAGAGGTGGGTGGAGGTGCGCTGGTAGAGCGCGACGAGCTCGTCGGCCTCCTCGCCCGTGAGCTTGCGCCCGCGCCCGAGGAGTTGTTCCAGGCGGTCCCATTCCGCGCGGTGTGCCGTGACGAAGACGTCGAGATCCATCCGGTGCCGCTCCCCTGCCCCAGGTCCCTGGCCGCTGCCTGTTCGTGATGTGGTCAGCTTGGCAGACTGGATGACCGAGGGGCGGGGGCAGGTCGGATGAGAGGTGCTGCGGTGAGCGGTCTGGTGACGGGGGACGCGGTCGTCCTGGGGCTGCGGCCCGCGCGGCTGCCGAGCCGGGCGCTGGCGATCACCCTCGACCTGGCGGTCTATGTCACCGGCTATGTGCTGATCACCGTCGGGCTGACCTTCGCCACCGCCTCCCTGGACACCGCGGCCAGGGCCGCCGTCGGGGTGGCGAGTGTGCTGCTGGTGCTGGTCGGCGTACCGATCGCGGTGGAGACGCTGTCGCACGGGCGCTCGCTGGGCAAGCTGGCCTGCGGGCTGCGGGTGGTGCGGGACGACGGGGGGCCGATCCGCTTCCGCCACGCGCTGGTGCGCGGGGCGCTGGGTGTGGTGGAGCTGTTGCTGACCTTCGGGACCGTGGCGGCGATCGCCTCGCTGGTGTCGGAGCGGGGGCGACGGCTGGGGGATGTGTTCGCGGGGACCCTGGTGGTGCGCGAGCGGGTGCCGGGCAGCCGGGTCATGCCGGTGCCTCCGCCGCCGCCGTGGCTGGCGGGGCGGTTCACCGGGCTGGACCTGTCGGCGGTGCCGGAGGGGCTGTGGCTGGCGATACGCCAGTACCTGACGCGGATGAACCAGCTGGACCCGCAGGTGGGGGCCGCGATGGCGGCGCGGCTCGCGGACGATCTGGTGGCGTGCACGGGGGCGCCGCCGCCGGCCGGGGTGCCTGCTCCCGCGTTCCTGATGGCCGTGGTGCACGAGCGGCAGTCGCGGGACGCCGCCCGGGCCTTCCGCGCTGCCGGGCCCTCGCCGGTTCCGGGGTTCGGGTCCGGCCCCGCTCCGGCGGCTCCCGCCGCGCCCGCGCCGTACATCGCCCCCGCGCCGTATGTCGCCCCCGCGCCCGTCACCCCGCCCCCGCCCGCGCCCGCGCCCGCCGAGACCCCGCGCGCCGGAGGGTTCGCGCCGCCCGCCTGACGGCGCGGGCCCGGGGCCCGGGGGTCAGGGGGTCAGGGGTCACTGGTCCTCGAAGGCCGAGGGCGGTGTCTCCAGGTGTTCCAGTTCGATGCCGGGGGCCGAGAGGACCACGTCCCCGGCGATGTGGATCGTGTGCACCTCGCCCGTGTCCAGCGCGCTGACCTGGTACGCGTCCACCAGCAGCGGGCCGCTGTCCGTGGGGTGGGCCTCCCGTCCGAGCAGCGCCCACGCCTGGTCCACCGTACGAGGGGCCAGCACCGGGTCGGTCAGCGCGAGGAGCCGGACCCGGGTGGCGGGGGCGCCGGGGCTCAGGCGCAGCAGGCGGGCCGTCGCGACGAGGAAGGCCGGGGAGGTGCCGGTGAAGCCGAGGGCGGCGACATTGCCCTCGGTGGCCTCGGTCCCGGTGGGGTCGGTACGGACCCACGTGACGCCGTCGAGCGCGGCACCCCGGACCTGCCAGCTCGCCGCGTTGACCTCCAGCCGGATCGGCCGGCCCAGCTCGTCGATCGCGAGGTCGACGGAGCCGCGGTGCTCGCCGTCCGGGGCGGTGAGCTGGGAGACGTAGCGCCAGCCGGAGGGGCCGGGGGCGCAGTGGAAGTGCTCCTCGCCGAGGGGGGTGTGGTCGTGCGGGTCGTGGAGCGAGTAGCGGCCGCGGGGCATGTGCGCACACTTCTTCGGAGGATGGTGGGGGGACACGGGGCAGGCCCCCGGCACGGGTGCCGGGGGCCTGCGTCACGTACTGCCGATCAGGGTGTGATCAGTAGCGGTAGTGGTCCGGCTTGTACGGGCCCTCGACCTTGACGCCGATGTACGCCGCCTGCTCCGGGCGCAGGGTGGTGAGCCGGACGCCGAGGGCGTCGAGGTGGAGGCGGGCGACCTTCTCGTCGAGGTGCTTGGGCAGCACGTAGAC
>NZ_JBEYVX010000177.1:0-3348 GCF_040644195.1 Streptomyces sp. NPDC047014
GATCGAGTACACGTGGATGAGCGTGCCCACCCCGGAGATCAGCAGGACGAACGTCATCGACAGCTGGTCGAGCTGGAAGGCCATGGCGTCGGCGCGCGCCGCGTCGGCGGCGGCCCGGGCCTCGGCGGCGTGCACCGTGCCGCGGCCGGAGGCGGCCATCGCCTCGGTCGCCCGGGCACGGGCCTCCTGCGCCTCGTGCCGCTGCTCGGCCGCGCGGGCGGCGTTGCGGGCGTTGCGGGCGTTGGTCTCCTCGGCGCCCGCCTTGCGGTCCGCCTCGGCGGCGATGCCGTCCTGCTTCTCGGCGTTGGCTCGGGCGGACGCGGCGGTGGCCGCGGCGGCCTGGGCCTGCGCGCGGGCGGCGGAGGCCGTACGGGCCTCGGCCTCGGCGCGTGCCCGTGCCGCGGCGGCGATGTCCCGCTCGCGTTCGGCGCGGGCTCGGGCCGCCGCGGCGAGGTCGCGTTCCCGCTCGGCGATCTTGCGCTGCTCGGCGGCGACCTGGGCCTGGCGCTCCGCTTCGAGACGGGCGTCGCGGGTCTTGCGGGCGTGTTCCCACGCCTCGCGTTCGGCCTGCTCGGCGGCCACGCGCGCGTCCTTGGCGCGCGTCGCGGCGGTCGCGGCGATCTTCGCCTGCTTGTCGGCGGCCTCGGCCAGCCGGGCCGCGGCCCGGGCGTGCTCCTCTGCGTTCGCCCGCCACTTCTTGGCCTGCTGCTCGTGCAGTTCGGCCTGGTTCTTGGCGTTCAGGCCGGCGGCGGTGGCGGCGGTGGCGTCCACCGCCTGCTGCGCCGTCTGGCCGGCCTTCGCCGCGGCGTCCGCGGCGGTGGCGATGCCCGCGGCGACCTCGGCCCACTGGGTGCCGTGCTCCAGGCCGGTCTCCACCAGGACATCGGCCTGCACCTTGGCCTGCGCGGCCGCGACCTGCGCCGCCTTGGCGGCGTCCTGGGCGTAGCCGACCTGCCGCTTGACCTCGGTCTTGACCGGGTCGTAGTTCGACAGGCGCTTGCCGGCCCGGTCGGCCGCCAGCATCCGGTCCGCCTCGCGGGCGGTCGAGGCCGCCGACGACATGGCGTTGGAGGCGTTCTTGAGGGCCTTGACGGCCTCGCCGTGCGCGGCGATCAGCTTGGTACGGGCCTCGGCGGCGACCGTGGTCCTGCGGGCGAGTTCCCGCAGCTTGTCCGCCGCCTCCTGGGCCTCCTTCTGGGCCTTCTCGTGCGCGGCCCGGTCGTCGGCGTCCTGCTGCGCCGCGGCCTGGTAGCCCTTCTCCAGGAACTCGGCGATCACCGCGTCGTTCTTGGAGTCCAGCGCGGCCTGCGCGGCCCGCTTGACCGCGGGGCCGCCCACCGCCGCGAGCATCTCGACGCGCTTGCGGTTCTCCTCGGCGCGCTTGGCGGCGTTCTGCTTCTCCGCCTCGTCGCGCTGCTTGGCGATCTCCGCGCCGAAGGCCAGGAAGTCGGCGCGGTCCTGCGGCGTGCCCTTGAGGACCCGCTCGACCTCGGCGTTGAAGAACGTGCCGCCGGTGCCGCGCAGCTTCTCGATCTGGGCGCGGTTGGCGACATCGGCGCCGGCCCGCTTGTCCTTGGCGCGCTGGCGGGCCTCGGCCTCACCGTGCTGGAGGAAGTCCCGGACCGCGTTGGGGTCGGTGCTCTCCAGCGCCTTCTTGGCGGCCTCGCGGACCTCTTCCTCCGCGTCGAACTCCGCGAAGTCCTCGACGAGCTGCCGGTCCCGCTCGGCGCTGATCCGGTCGAGTTCCGACCTCGGGGCGGGCGCCGGCGTTCCGGCGGTCTTCGGCTTCAGCCCCGCGACCAGCTGGTCCAGCGTCTGGACCGTCCGCGTCACCGACGCCTTCTGGTCGCGTACGGCGGTCGCGGCGGCGGCCTCGCCGGTGAAGGTGCCCAGCACCGTCACGGCGACCGATATGGCCACGCCCTTCCGTATATTCTCGGCCACGCGGACGCGCGGCCCTCCGGCTCTGGGCCGGAACCTTCCCCACACGGGAAACCCCCTAGACGAATGAATCAGTAAAGCCCCGCCCGGGTCAGGGGCGGGGTGGTCGAATGCCGTACGGCCGGCCCCGGTCGGCGGGCCGGCCGTACACCGGGATCAGCCCCTGGCGCGCGTCTCGCCGTCCTGGGCGCGGTCGTACATGGCCTTCCAGAACTCCGCCGCCTCCTGCGCCCGGGTCTGCTCCCCGGCCCATGCCTCCTGGCTGGTCCCGGCGGTGTCCGAGATCCCCTTCCAGAGGTCCTGCGCCGACTCGCGGGACAGCAGGGCGACGGCCCGCCAGTTCTCCGCCTGCGCGGCCGCGGCGGCGTGCTCGGCCAGCCAGGCGCGCTGCGCCGCGTCGGAGTGCCCGGACACGGCCTTCCAGGCCCGTTCGGCCTCGGCGCGGGCCTTGGCGGCGTCCGCCGCGCCCTGTACGGCGGCCTCGGCGGCCGTGGCCTCCCGGACCAGGCGCGTCAGCGTGTGGTGCCGTACCGCTTCCGCGTCGGCGGCCCGCGTCCGGTACGCCTCCATGTCGAGGACCGCGCCGGTGGCCCAGCCGTAGCCGAAGAACTCCGCCACGTCCTCGTCGGAGGCGCCCGGCCGCAGCGCCCACTGCGCGGCGACCCGTACCTGCTCGCCCGGGTCCCGGTCGGCCCGGTCGCGTACGAACTCCCGCTCCTTGGCGGTGACTTCCAGCCGCTGCTGCTGTCCGGCCGCGCGCGTGGCGCGGTCGCGGCGCTGCGCCTCGGCGTATCCCGTCTTCACGAACGCCGCCTGTTCGGCGACGCTGCCCTTGAGCGCCCGCGCGGCGGCGGCCCGCACCTCGGGGGAGAACCCCGCGGTGTGGGTGGCGACCACGCGTTCGCAGAATGCCTTGTTACGGGCCCGGGTCTCCCGCGCCCGCTGCTTCGCGTACTCGAAGCCGCCGCCGGGAGCGAACCACTCCAGGAGCGCTTCGTCGCCGCGGGAGCTGCGCAGCGCGTTCCACGCCGAGGTGCGCACCTCGGCGGCCGGGTGCGTCTTCGCCATCGACGTCACCTGGCGGCGCGCGTCCTCGATGACGGCGGCCAGCTCGGGCGAGAGCGCCGGAGCGGCCTGCCCGTCCGGGACGCCCGACACGGACGAGGGCACGGCCGGTACCGCGGACACGGCCGGTACGGCGGCCACCGCGGCCGCGGCACGGACCTCGGCCCCCGCCGGTACGACGCCCGTGACCGCGATCCCGCCGGCCAGTACGCCGACGACCAGCGCCCGCCCGCCCCACCACTGACGACTCAACTCGGACTCCCCCTCGGTTGAACAAGAACGTGTTCGGTCCGTGCGCGGTGCGCACAGTGTGCTCGCCCGCGCGGGGGCGGAGCCGTGCGG
>NZ_JBEYVX010000178.1:0-3240 GCF_040644195.1 Streptomyces sp. NPDC047014
TCCGATCTCGCCGCGCCCGCCCCGCCCGCCACACAGGCCCCGCCCGCCCCGCCGGAGCCGCCGCCCTACCCCGCGGGACGGCCCTTCGCGGAGATGTACGTACCGCGCTTCGGGCCGGACTGGGCCAAGCCCGTCCTGGAGGGCACCGGCGCCGATCTGCTCAGGAAGGGCCTCGGCCACTACGCCTCCACCGCCCGCCTCGGCGCCGTCGGCAACTTCTCCGTGGCCGGCCACCGCCGCACCCACGGGGACCCGTTCAAGGACTTCCCCCGGCTGCGCGCCGGGGACGAGGTGATCCTCCAGGATGCGGCCACCCGCTACACGTACACGGTCCGCGGCGGCCCGCTGCGCGTACTGCCCACCGAGGTCGAGGTGGTCGACCCGGTCCCGGCGCGTTCGCCCTTCACCGCCCCCGGCCGCTACCTCACCCTCACCACCTGCGACCCGGAATGGGGCCACAGCCACCGGCTGGTCGTCTGGGCGGAGCTCACCGGGACCCGCCCCGCGCGGCAGGGCGGGCCGGGGGGTTCCTCCGGGTGACCCTCCCGGCGGGGCTGCTGCCTTTAGTCTGTTGGCGTACCGCCTCCGCGGTGCGTCGAACGAAAGTGGACGAAAAGGAATCAGGCGGCATGTACGGCTGGATCTGGCGGCATCTGCCCGGCAACGTGTGGGTCCGCGCGCTGATCTCGCTCGTACTCGTCCTGGCGGTGGTCTTCGTGCTCTTCCAGTACGTCTTCCCCTGGGCCGAGCCGCTCCTTCCGTTCAACGATGTGACGGTGGACGAGGGATCGGGAGCCACTCCGTGAGCGCGCGCATTCTGGTGGTAGACAACTACGACAGCTTCGTCTTCAACCTGGTCCAGTACCTCTACCAGCTCGGTGCCGAGTGCGAGGTGCTGCGCAACGACGAGGTGGAGCTGTCCCACGCGCAGGACGGCTTCGACGGGGTGCTGCTCTCCCCCGGGCCGGGCACGCCGGAGGAGGCGGGCGTCTGCGTCGACATGGTCCGGCACTGCGCCGCCACCGGCGTCCCCGTCTTCGGCGTCTGCCTCGGCATGCAGTCCATGGCCGTCGCCTACGGAGGGGTCGTGGGCCGGGCGCCCGAGCTGCTGCACGGCAAGACCTCCCCCGTGGTCCACGAGGGCGTGGGCGTCTTCGCGGGCCTGCCCTCCCCCTTCACCGCGACCCGCTACCACTCCCTGGCCGCCGAGCCCCGCACCCTGCCCGGCGCCCTGGAGGTCACGGCGCGCACCGAGGACGGGATCATCATGGGCCTGCGCCACCGGGAACACGACGTCGAGGGCGTGCAGTTCCACCCCGAGTCGGTGCTGACCGAGTGGGGCCACCGCATGCTCGCGAACTGGCTGGTCCGCTGCGGCGACGCGGGCGCGGTGGAACGCTCGGTGGGGCTGGCCCCGGTGGTGGGCAAGGCCCTCGCGTGACCGCGGTCGCGCCGTCCGCGCCCACGGAGGGCCGGGCCGCGCGACGCAAGGCCGCCCAGGAGGCCGCGAAGCGGGCCGCCAAGGGGTCCCGGAGGCGGGGCGGGCGGCGCCGCAAGCGCCCCGCGTCGGGCGGCCCGTTGGTCGTCGCGAGCCGGCTGGGCGGGGAGCTGTTCATCACGATGGGCCTCGTGATGCTGCTCTTCGTCGCCTACCAGCTCTGGTACACCAACCTCGTGGCGCAGCGCGCCGCCGACGGGGCCGCGGGCTCCCTGCTCCAGACCTGGGAGCGCCAGCAGGGGCCGCAGGGCGGCCCGGAAGCCGCCGCGCCCCCCGTGACCGCCTTCGAGCCGGGCCAGGGCTTCGCCCTGCTGCACATCCCCAAGCTGGACGTGAAGGTGCCGGTGGCGGAGGGCATCAGCAAGCCGAAGGTGCTGGACAAGGGCATGGTCGGGCACTACGGCGAGGGCGCGCTCAGGACCGCGATGCCGGCCGACAAGCAGGGCAACTTCGCGGTGGCCGGCCACCGCAACACCCATGGCGAGCCCTTCCGCTACATCAACCGGCTGGTCCCCGGCGACCCCGTGGTGGTCGAGACCCGGGACGCCTACTACACGTACGAGATGACCTCGTCGCTGGCGCAGACGCCCCCCACGAACGTCGCGGTGATCAAGCCGGTGCCGGAGGGCTCGGGCTTCACCGCCCCCGGCCGGTACATCACCCTGACCACCTGCACACCGGAGTTCACCAGCACCTACCGGCTGATCGTATGGGGCAGGATGACCGAAGAACGCCCCCGCAGCCAGGGCCCCCCGCCCGCGCTGACCAGCTAAGGACGAACCAGCAGTGTCACGTGCCCACCGCCGCGCCGCGGCACCGCCCGCGGGCAGCCGCGGCCTGCTCGCCGGGTTCCTGAGCCTGCTGGGCGAGCTCCTGATCACCGTGGGCCTCGTACTGGCCCTGTTCGTCGCCTACTCGCTGTGGTGGACCAACGTGCTCGCCGACCGGGACGCGTCCGCGCGCGGCGACGCCGTCCGCCGGCAGTGGCAGGCCCCCGCGGCGGCCGCGGGGCCCGGGGCGCTGGACACGCAGGGCGGGGTGGGCTTCCTGCACGTGCCGTCGATGCGGAACGGCGAGGTGCTGGTCAAGGCGGGGACCGCGCCGGACGTGCTCGACGACGGCGTGGCCGGCTACTACACGGAGCCGGTGAAGTCGGCGCTGCCGTGGGACGAGAAGGGGAACTTCACGCTCGCCGCCCACCGCGACGGCCACGGGGCGAAGTTCCACAACATCGACAAGGTGAGGCGCGGGGACGCGGTCGTCTTCGAGACCCGCGACACCTGGTACGTGTACAAGGTCTTCGCCGAGCTGCGCCAGACCTCGAAGTACAACACCGACGTGATCACCCCGGTGCCGAAGGACTCGGGGAGGACGGCGCCGGGCCGGTACATCACCCTCACCACCTGCACCCCCGTCTACACCTCGAAGTACCGCTACATCGTCTGGGGCGAGCTGGTCCGCACGGAGAAGGTGGACGCCCGGCGCACGCCCCCGGCGGAACTGCGCTGAGAAGGGCGCGGGCAGCGCCCCCGGGCGCCCCTCTGGAGGGCTGCGGCGAGCCGAAGGCTCCCGAGCCCGTGCCGGCGGCTCCCGGCCCCGCAGACGGCCGTACAGCCCCACGTAAAGGGTCCGGCCCCTCTCCCGCGGGGGGTGCCCGAGCGGGAGAGCAAGCTGCAGGAACTGGTGGACGTGGCGATGGTTTTGGCGTTCCGGATGAAACGCGACCCGATGCTGAGCGCGGG
>NZ_JBEYVX010000179.1:0-3204 GCF_040644195.1 Streptomyces sp. NPDC047014
CTTGGAGGCGGCGATGGCGGCGCCGTACGCCCGGGAGGCGGCGCGGCCCGCGGCGGCGGCGCCGGCGGCGGCGGCCTGAGCGGCCCGGCCGGCGCGGCTGGACGCGGTCTGGGCGAGCCGGGACGCGGAGATCGCCGTATGGGCGGCGCTCGCCGCGCCTTGTGCGGCACTCGCGGCGCTGTTCGCCGCCCTGGCCGACTTCCGTACGTCGTTCTGCGCCGCTCTCGCCTCCGCGGCGGCCTTCAGCGCGGCGGCCTTCGCCTTCTCCGCGGCGTCCTTGGCCCGGTTCGAAGTGGCCACGGCCAGTTCGGTCTGCAGCTTTGCCCGGCGGCCTTCCCGGACCACGATCCTGACCAGTTGATCGACCGTCGCGGCCTCCTCGTCACGGGCCCGCGCGATGTGCTGGCCGGAGGCGAGGAACGTGCGGATCGCCTCGGGCGACCCGTCGCTCAGGGCACGCTCCGCGTACTTCTTGACCTCGGGGGAGGCCGTGGTGAGGATCGCGAAGACCTCGGCCCGCTCGTCCTCCTGCTGCGCGGTGTACTGCGTGTCGTCCAGGAACGTGCGCAGGGCAGCGGGCGTGCCGGACGCCAGGGCCTTCGTGGCCTCGCGCTTGACCGCGGTCCCGCTGTTGTCCATGACGGTGAAGACCGCCGCCCGGGTGTCGGTGTCGAGCGACCGCGCGTAGCCGTCGTGCAGGAAGGCGGCGATCGCCGCGTCCCCGGCGGACAGTGCCGCGTTCGCGCTCTCGCGGACCGACTTGTCGGCGAGGGGGAGGGCGGCGAGGACGCCGAACCGGTTGTCGTCCGCCTTCGCCAGCGGCAGTTCGCTCGTCAGGAAGACGGAGACCGCGGCCGGCGCGCCGACGAGGGCGGCGGCAGCGGCCTCGCGGACCGCCCGGCCTCCGCTCTTGTAGGCCCATACGGCCTTGCCCCGGTCGGTGTCGGGCAGCCCGTTGTCCGTTGCGGGTTCGCCTTCGGCGGCCCGGGCCGGGCCGACGCCCAGGGTGACGACGGACGTCATGGCCGGAATCGCGGCGGCCCCGGCCATGGTGCTGAGTATCCGGCGCCTGCTCCACAGCGACGGCGGCGTCACGGGCGCACCTGTGTGATGCCGTCGTGCGACGGGCAGGGCAGGGTGACGATCTTACCCAAGGGATATCTCCTCGGTTCAGATGAGAGGCGGGTGGTTGCGGCGTCCTGGCCGGGTGATCGATCACCGGCCGCGCCGAGGTAAAGGCTCTCTTTCGGAGGTCATCCGAACAACACTCAATCCTGGAACCCGCGTTTAGCCGGGTTAAACAGACGGCGCCTGGGTCGGCTGCGAGCGCTCCCGTTGCGGGGCGGGGGGGCACCTTCCGCCGCACGTCCTCACCGTACTCACCGAGGACCCGGACCCGAAGGTACGGTGGACCGCCGTGTTGATGGCGGGTGGATACGACGTCGAGCTGCCGACGGAGCTGACCGTACGACTGGCCGGCAGCCCGGAGGCCCGGGTGCGCGCATGCATGCCGTCGGGTTGCCCGGCCTGCCGGAGGAGACACGGCTGTCACTGGCCGAGGACCCCCACCCCCGGGTCCGGGCCCCGCACCATCAACCCCTGGAGCTGGTCCGGACTGCGCCCCGAGGTCCGGGCCCGGCCGGGGCCGACTCCGACCCCTGGGTGCGTGAGGCAGTCGAGCGCACCGCCCACGTCGACGTGCCCCTGGCGACGACGCTCGCGGACTTCCTCGCAGAACCGGACGAACGACGCCGCGTACCGCGCACGCCTCGATGCGGACCTGGCCGTCCACCTCGTCTCCCACGACGACGATTCACTGCGGCGGGGAGCCGCATGTAACCCCCACGTACCCACGGCGCTCGCCCTCACGCTGACCACCGACCCCGAGGCCCCCGTGCGTTTTGCCCTGTCCTTGCGCGCGGACATATCCGAGGAGCAGCGGTCCGCGGTCGACTACACCGTGCCCGAAGGCCGACACGAGGCAGCCGCCTTGGTGCAGGAACGCTTCGGCGACCCGGATGCGCTGCGGGAGCTCGCGGCCTCCAGCCATGTCCTGCTGCGCCGGGCCGTCACGTGCGCACCGGAGCTTCCCGCCGATGTGGTCGAGCGGCTGGCGGCGGACGAGGACTACTTCGTGCGGGCTTCGTGTGGGCCCGACTGAAGCCGCATATGCCCAAGTCCGGTCAGCGTGGTGGGCGTTGGGTCAGCCACCGCGGGATCATCAACGGGATTCTCTATCGGAACCGGACTGGGGTGCCGTGGTGGGATCTGCCTGCGCGGTTCGCCAAGTGGAAGACCGTGTACGAGAGGCACAGACGCTGGTCGGCGGACGGCACGTGGGACAAGATCTATGCGGCTGCCCTGGCTGACGCGGATGCCCATGGCCGCATCGACTGGTCCATGGTGAGCGTGGACTCAACCACCTGCCGGGCCCACCAGCACGCCGCCGGAGCGTGCAGGAGACCACCGCGGGTGCCGGGAAAGGACGCGCGCCTCGGCAGCACCGCCCCGACGAGGGACTCGGACGCTCCCGGGGCGGCCTCACCTGCAAGATCCACCTCGCCGGAGAAGGTGGACGCCGCGCCCTGGCCTTGCTGATCACCCCGGGCCAGTGGGGCGACGCCCCACAGCTCATACCCGTCCCCGTCATGGAACGCCTCCGTGTCGGCCGGATCGGTGGCGGGCGCCCCCGCCCAGACCGGACCACCTCGGCGGCGATAAGGCATGTTCCTCCCGGCGTAACCGCCGAAACCTGCGCAGACGGCAGATCAAGCACACCATCCCCGAGCCGAAGAACCAGCGGGCCAACCGCCAACGCCGCGACAGCAAGGGCGGACGGCCCGTCGGCTTCGACAAAACGATCTGCAAGCGCGGAAACGAAGTCGAGCGCACGATCCACGCCCTCAAGAACTGCCGGGCCGTGGCCACGAGGTTCGACAAGCGTGTCTACGTATTCCAGGGCACCGTGACCGTCGCAGCGCTCCGGCTCTGGCTCCGGGGGTAGATCCATTATCCCGATGCGGCGAGGCGCCTGTCACCGTTCTCCGGAATGATCTTTCCGTCCGATGTACACCTCTAGGCTTGCGGGCGGACCCAAAGCATCTATCCAACCTGGGAGTTGAGAGTGGCGCACGACGTTGCCGCGCTGGCGGTGGAACTCACGGACATGGCTGCGGCCGATCACAAGTCCGCTGTCAGCGCGAA
>NZ_JBEYVX010000180.1:0-2742 GCF_040644195.1 Streptomyces sp. NPDC047014
GGCGCCCGGCGGGCGTACGGCCGACCGGCGCGGGCGCGGCGCCCCGGGGGCCGTCGAGGCGCAGGCCGGAGCCGCTGGTGTCGGGGGCGTCGGTGAGCAGGGCCGCGGGGAGGAAGACCACCGCGGTGGTGCCCCCGTACGGGCTGGGCTGGAGGACGACCTTGACGCTGTGGCGCTGCGCGAGGCGGCTGACCACGAACAGGCCGAGGCGGTCGGTGTCGGAGAGCTCGAACTCGGGGGTCTCCGCGAGGCGGAGGTTCGCGTCGAGCAGCGCCTCCGGGGTCATGCCGAGGCCGCGGTCGTGGATCTCCAGGGTGAAGCCGTTGGCGACGCGCTCGCCGAGCACCTGGACGGCGGTGTGCGGCGGGGAGAACACCGTGGCGTTCTCCAGGAGTTCGGCGACGAGGTGGGTGATGTCGGCGACGGCCGGGCCGACGATGCCGAGGCGGGTGAGGCGGCGTACCTCGATGCGCTCGTAGTCCTCGACCTCGGCGACGGCGGCGCGGACCACGTCCATGAGCTGGACGGGCTTGCGCCACTGGCGGGAGGGGGCGGCGCCGGAGAGGATCACCAGGCCCTCGGCGTGGCGGCGCATGCGGGTGGTCATGTGGTCGAGGCGGAAGAGGTCGGCCAGTTCCTCGGTGTCCTCGGTGCGGCGCTCCATGGTGTCGAGGAGGGTGAGCTGGCGGTGCAGGAGGACCTGGTTGCGGCGGGCGAGGTTGACGAAGACCTCGGAGACCCCGCGGCGCAGGTCGGCCTGCTTGACGGCGGCCTCGACGGCGGCGCGCTGGAGGGTGTTGAGGGCCTGGCCGACCTGGCCGACCTCGTCCTTCTCGTATTCGAGGTGGGGTGCCTCGGTCTCGACGTCCACGTGCTCGCCGGCGGCGAGGCGGCGCATGACGCCGGGCAGCCGGACGCCGGACGCCTCGTGGGCGTCCTTGCGCAGCCGGGACAGGTCGCGGACGAGGTCGCGGCCGATGCGCACGGAGAGGATCAGGGAGAAGACCAGGGCGAGGAAGCCGAGGATGCCCGCGGCGGCGGCCTGGATCATGACGTCGGTGGCGACGGGCTCGATGCGCTTCTGGTAGCGGTCGCCGGCCTGGGTGTTCATCTCGCCCAGCTCGTCGAGGACCTTGGCGGACGCCTCGTCCCACTGGGCGGCGGTGAGGTTGCGCGGCTTGTTGACCGCGCCGCCGGAGATGAAGCGCTCCTCGGCGTCGCGCAGGGGGTGGGTCTGCGGGTCCTTCCAGTACTGCTCGAAGCGCTCGCGGTCCTCTGCGGGGAGGGTGACGAGGTTGAACTCGTAGAGCAGCGTGCGGTTGGCGGCGTAGTCGGAGACGAGGCGGACGTCACCGGCGGTGATGTTGCGGGCGGCGAGGGCGGAGGCGATGACGGCGTCCTCGCGGGAGAGCAGTTCGCGCGCGCGGCTGATGCCGACGAGGGCGCGGCCCTCCTTGTCGACCTCGACGTTGTCGAGGCCGTGGAGGTTCATGAGGAAGTCGTAGCAGGGGTCGACCAGCCGGTTGTACAGCTCCAGCGCCTGGCTGGGGTTGAGGGCGTTCTGGTCGACGGAGCGGCGCATGGAGCCGATGCCCTGGAAGGCGGCGACGATGGAGCGCAGGCGCTGGGCGCTCTGCGGGCTCAGTTCGTCGACGACCTTGGGGTCGCGGGCGCTGACGCTGATCTGCTCGACGGCCAGGTCGGTCTCGGCGCGGCGCTTGGCGAGCTCGGCGGTGGCGGTGGCGGCGCGGGGGTCGCCGATGACGACGAGGGTCTGGCGCCGCTCCCTCTGGATGATGCGGGCGACGTCCTCGACCGGGTAGCCGACCTTGTCGATGATGTACGCCACGTCGAAGAGCTGGATCGCCTCACGGCCGGTGATGACCGTGGCGAAGCCCCAGAGGGCGGTCAGGGAGACGAGCGGCACAAGGAGCAACGCCACGATCTTCCGGCGGATGGATTTCCCGCGAAAGCGCATGGCCTCCCCAGCCTCCCCCAGGTCAACCCCGTTACCGGGGGTCGGTGTTCCGTCATTTAAACGGCGTGAGCCTACTACTGCTACGGAGTAGGTTCGAAGGGGTGTCCGGACGTTTTCGGCCTACCCCCCGGGCGAAGATCACCAGTTGTCCGATACTTCCGGTCAAGTGCCGCCCGTTATGTGGCACATGACACTTGGTGGGGCGTCAGTCGGCGCACCCTGATGGATGGCTGGAATTATTCGTTCCGCGATCATCGGGGGCGGCCGGGAGTTCCGGCATCCGGGAATCTCCCGTCACCCTCGGACGTCTTTCTGTTCGAGGGGACGGACCGGGGTAGACGTGGTGGAGTAGGCATGGCGGACCGCGCTGTGGGGAGTGAGCGGACCATGAGCAGGTACGAGGACGAAGGACCGGGCGGCGACGGACGGGCGCGGCGCGGGCTGTGGGTGGAGGAGGACGCCGGGCGGCAGCGGATGCCGGACCCGGTGCGCGCGTCGGCGGTGCGGGCGGTGCTCATCGTGTCCGTGACCCTGACGCAGGCGGCGATCGCGTTCTTCCTGACCATGACCGCGTCCTGGCTGGCCTTCCCGATGGTGCTCGGCGCGGTCGCCGGGACGGTCGTGGCCACCTGGGGCGTGCTGGACGTGTGGATCACCCGGCAGACGTGGAACCAGCGCTACGGGGTCCTCTCGGAGCCCAGCAGCACCGCGCGGGCCCGCCGCCGCGAGGCCCGCAAGGCGGCCCGCCGTCCGGCGCGGACCGC
>NZ_JBEYVX010000181.1:0-2209 GCF_040644195.1 Streptomyces sp. NPDC047014
GACGGCGTCGTGCCCTTCGCGGAACACGGTGGCGGAGATCTCGAAGACCTCGTCAGCGCCCGGCTCCTGCCCGTGCCGGGCTCCTGCCCGTGCCGGGCTCCTGCCCGTGCCGGGCTTCCGGCCGTGCCAGGCCCCTGCCCGCGCCCGGCCCCTGCCCGCGCCCGGCCCCCGGCCGTGTCCGGCTCCTGTCCGTGCCGGGCTCCTGTCCGTGCCGGGCTCCTGCCCGTGCCGGGCTCCTGCCCGTGCCGGGCTCCCGGCCGTGCCGGGCTCCTGCCCGTGCCGGGCTCCCGGCCGTGCCCGGCTTCCGGCCGTGCCCGGCGCCCGGCCGCGCCCCGTCCCGTCACGGCCTCGGGACGCCCATGAGTTCGCGGGAGTGGAGGTTCGGGATCAGGCCGAGGCGCCATGCCTGCCAGCCCTCCGTGGGGTCCACCCCGCGGCCCAGGACCACCCCGTACGTCTCCAGGCAGTCCTCCAGCCTCCCGTCACGCGCCGGGTGGCGGGTCTGCGCCAGCCGCGCCAGTTCCGCCCGCGCCTCCTCCGTGGCCCCCGGCCCGCCGGGGCCCGCGTACGGCAGCAGCGTGCACCGCAGGAAGCGCGCCCAGTCCTCCCCGCGCCGGTCCCCGTACGAAATGAAAAGACGCACGGCCTCCTCGCACAGACCCAGCGCCTGCGACAGCCGCCCGTTGCCCGCGTCCACCACCGCCAGCTCCACGCAGGTCCACGCCTCGCCGTGCGCCAGCCCGATCCGCTGGAAGTCCGCCCGCGCGTCCACCAGCAGCTGCCGCGCGAAGCCGGAGTTGCGCAGGTTGCCCGTACGCGCCGCCCGCTGGTCCCGCGTGACCCGGCCCGAGTGGTGCCGCGCGTGCGCCAGCCCGTACACGTCCCGCATCCGCGAGAACATCGTGCGGGCCCGCTCCAGCTCCCGTACCGCCTCGTCGCGCTCGCCGCCGACCTCCAGCGCCTGCCCGAGGTAGTACTGCGTCCACGCCTCCCCGCGCACGTCCTCCGCCTCCCGGTGCCGCGCCAGCGCCTCCCGCAGCCGCTCCACCGCCGGCCCCGGGTCCCCGGCCACCACCCGGGCCCGGCCCAGCTGCGTCAGGGCCCACGCCTCGCCGCGGTCGTCGCGGGTCCGGCCGTACAGGTGCAGCGCGCGCTCCAGCTCCTCCTCGGCCCGCGCCACGTCCCCGTGGCGCAGCCGCACCTGGCCCAGCTGGAAGTGCGCCCACGCCTCCCCGTGCACGCTCTCGTTCTCCCGGTGCAGCGCCAGCGAGGTCTCCAGCAGGCGCTCCGCCTCCGCCAGGTGCGCCTGGTCCCGCTCCACCGCCGCCAGCGCGTGCAGCCCCCACGCCCGGTCGCCCGCCAGCTCCGGCGCCTGCTGGAGCACCAGCGCCTCCCGGATGCGCACCGCCGCCTCCGGCAGATTGCCCTGGTGGTGCAGGGTGATCCCGAGCGAGATCAGCGCCATCGCCGCCCCGGCCTCCTGGCGGGCCTCCATGTACTGGTCCACCACCGAGGTCAGCGTGGTGCGCGCCTTGTCCAGCTCGCCGAGCTGCCGCGCCGCGATGCCCGTACGCCACTGCACCGACCGCGCCAGCCGCCCGCGCGAGGCCGCCCGCCCCGGGTGGCCGGCCGTGACGGCGCGGGTCAGCTCGTCGATCTCGCCCAGCCGGTACAGGTCCCCGCGCAGCAGGCAGAAGTCGCACAGCGCCCCGAGCAGGTCCAGTACCGCCTGCTGGTCCACGTCCTCCGCGTGCCGCAGCGCCGCCGTGATGAAGCTCGACTCGTCGTCCAGCCAGCGCAGGGCCGCGTCCAGCGAGGTGAAACCGTGGCCGCCGAACTGGTTCGCCCGCGTGGACATCTTCCCGTCGACCATCCGGATCACCGCGTCCGCGAGCTGCGCGTAGGTCCGGATCAGCCGTTCGTGCGCCGCCGTCGCCTCCGCCCGGTCCCCGTCCGCCGCGAGCCGGGCCGCCGCGTAGGCCCGTACCGCGTCGTGCATCCGGAACCGCTGCCCGCGCACCCGCTCGATGAGCCCCGCCTCCCCCAGCTCCTCCAGCGTGCGCAGGGCCGCCGACTCCGGTACGTCCGCCAGCGCGGCCGCCGCCGCCCCGCCGAGGGAGGCCCGCCCGGCCAGGGGCAGCCGCCGCAGCAGCAGCCCGCTCGTTGCCACCGACGGCAAGAGTCCGACGTTTCCCCGCGCGCCGCGGGG
>NZ_JBEYVX010000182.1:0-2099 GCF_040644195.1 Streptomyces sp. NPDC047014
GTCGACCCGGATCTTCTGGGTCAGGTCGCCCTGGGCCACCGCGGTGGTGACCTCCGCGATCGAGCGGACCTGCGCGGTCAGGTTGTCGGCCATGAAGTTCACCGAGTCGGTGAGGTCGCGCCAGGTGCCGGAGACGCCCTTGACATCCGCCTGGCCGCCCAGCCGCCCGTCCGTGCCGACCTCGCGGGCCACGCGGGTGACCTCGTCGGCGAACGCGGACAGCTGGTCGACCATCGTGTTGATCGTGGTCTTGAGTTCCAGGATCTCGCCCCGCGCGTCCACGCGGACCTTCTGCGAAAGATCGCCCTTGGCCACGGCGGTGGCGACCTGGGCGATGGAGCGCACCTGGGAGGTCAGGTTGCCGGCCATGAAGTTCACCGAATCGGTGAGGTCGCGCCAGGTACCGGAGACGCCCTTCACGTCTGCCTGGCCGCCGAGAATGCCCTCTGTTCCGACTTCGCGGGCCATTCGGGTGACTTCACCGGCGAAGGCGGACAGCTGGTCGACCATGGTGTTGATGGTGTTTTTCAGCTCCAGGATTTCGCCGCGCGCGTCGACGGCGATCTTCTGGGAGAGGTCGCCCTTGGCGACGGCGGTGGTGACCTGGGCGATGTTGCGGACCTGGTCGGTGAGGTTGCCGGCCATGAAGTTCACCGAATCGGTGAGGTCACGCCACACGCCGGCTACTCCAGGCACTTGGGCCTGGCCGCCGAGGCGTCCCTCGCTGCCCACCTCACGGGCGACACGGGTGACTTCGGCGGCGAACGAGGACAGCTGATCCACCATCGTGTTGACGGTGTCCTTCAGCTCCAGGATCTCCCCGCGGGCCGCGACGTCGATCTTCTGCGAGAGATCGCCGCGCGCCACTGCCGTCGCCACCTGGGCGATGTCCCGGACCTGGGTGGTGAGGTTGCCCGCCATCGCGTTCACGGAATCCGTGAGATCCGCCCAGGTACCGGAGACCCCCGGCACCTCCGCCTGGCCGCCCAGCGTCCCTTCGGTACCGACCTCACGGGCGACCCTGGTGACCTCGGACGTGAACAGCGACAGCTGGTCCACCATGCCGTTGAAGACCGTGGCGATCTCCCCGAGAAGGCCGTCGGCCTCGTCCGGTAGCCGAGTGCCGAAGTCGCCGTCGCGTACGGCCGTCAGCCCGGCCAGCAACTGCCGCAGTTCGGGCTCGCCGACCGCCCCTGTCGCCGTCGCTTCCGCGCGTGACGAATCTGCCGTCCTGGCCATCCCAGTCCCATCTCTCGTGCCGCTCACGGCACGCCCGCAACCTTCGAGCGTCCCATGCCCAAGTCCATCACATGAGCCCCCGCCCGCGAAGCCGCACCCAAACCTGCGTTCGCTCGCTGTGGCTGAGTGTGGTTGTGGCCGCAGGCGACGTGACCGGCCTCTCAGGTGGCAGACCGCACCGCAGGGCGGTGCGTCAGCCTGCTGGTGTGGTGGCGTAGCGCCCTGGCCGGAGTTCGGACAGGAGACGGCTGATGTCCGTCAGAAGCGTGCCCTGGAGGGTATGGACTACAGGTTCCGCCTCCGCGGTTGCCCGCTCGTGTCGTTCGACTCGGTGGAGTTCTGCCATGGCGTCGTCGATCAGGTCGGCGAGGTGCCGCGGGTCGGTCGGAGACGTCTGCCCGATCTCCTCCAGCGCGGTGGCGGCCGTACGAAGCAGGGTGCCGCAGGCGCTTCGGAAGGAGGCGGGGAGGCCCGTGATCTCCTGGCTGTCCAGGGCGTAGTAGAGGGTGCGGGTCAGGGAGCGGAGGTGGTCCATCGTGCGTTCGGCGATGGTGACGGCCTCGCGGGCGCGCGGCAGGGCGTTGTCCGTGGCGAGCGCCGTGGTGCGGCGGGGGTGGAGGCGGCTGTTCTCCATCTCGGCGTCGATGGTGTGCCGGATGCGTTCGGCTTCGGTGGCGAGCTCGTTCCAGTCCCGGCGCCAGTGCCGGACGCGCTCGGTGTCAGGGGTGTTGCC
The DNA here is from genome assembly GCF_040644195.1 of Streptomyces sp. NPDC047014. Taxonomy (NCBI): domain Bacteria; kingdom Bacillati; phylum Actinomycetota; class Actinomycetes; order Kitasatosporales; family Streptomycetaceae; genus Streptomyces; species Streptomyces sp. NPDC047014. The sequence goes on from NZ_JBEYVX010000182.1 coordinate 1,973, forward strand.
GTCGAGGATCTCGGCGAGGTCGTCGAGGCGCCGGCTCATCGCGGTGTAGAGGTCGGCGACGGCCTCCTGGCGGTGGTGGACATGGCGGGCCGGGGCGAGGATCAGGTGGGCGGTGAGGCCGCAGATC
>NZ_JBEYVX010000183.1:0-2065 GCF_040644195.1 Streptomyces sp. NPDC047014
GGGTGGCCGGTCGGCGGCCACCCGCGGCGCTCCCCCGCCGTCCCTCATGCGACGGGCCAGGTGAGCACGGCGATGACCTGCTTGCCGTGCGGGGAGGGACTGACGAAGAGGTCCGCGCCGAGCGCCCGGACGATGCCGAGCCCGCGCCCGCGCGTCGCCGTCGGCCCGGGGCGGGCGGTCCGGCGGGGCGGCGAGGCGGAGCCGTCGCTGAGGACGATGCCCGCGCGGCCGGGCTCCAGGCGGAGGGTCAGGGCGTACGGGGGCCTCGCGTGCAGGACCGCGTTGGTGGCGAGCTCGGAGACGATGAGCACGATGTCCTCGGCGGTCCGCGCCGGACACCGCACTCCCCTGTCGGCGAGCGCGCGCACGGCCGCCTCCCGGGCGTCCCGCACGGCCCACGGGCCCGCGGGCAGGGCCCGGTGCGTGGTGACCGCGTGCGGGGCGGGTGCGTCGGTGAGGTTCATGATGCGCTCCGGGACGGGGCGAGCGGGATACGGGCCCTCACCAGGCATTCGCCACGCACGGGAGGGCGGATTGGCCGGGGGCGGGACCGCGGAGAGGCCCGGCCCGGGACGGCGGATCGGCCTCGGGCGGGACGGCGGATCACCGTGCGCGGGACGGCGGATCACCGTGCGCGGCGACAGTGGATCTGCCTGGGCGGCGACGGCGGATGTCACTCATTCCGGTGAACAGCCAATCCGTTCGCCCGCCGCCGCCGAATCCCTCGTGTGACCACCTCCTGCGGCCGGCCCTACGAGCGCCCGCCGGCCGGGGGCCCGCAAGGGCCCGGCCCCGGCGGGCGTGCCGGCCGCGTGGTCTCCCGCCCGGCCGCCACGCGCGGCCCGGGCCCCCTGCCTTCCGTACACCCGACCGCACCACTCCCCCGAGGAGCAACGATCATGAACACCCCGCAGATCCGCCGTACCGCCGTCGCCGTCGCCGCGGCCGCCCTGCTGCCCTTCTCCCTCGCCGCCTGCTCCGACTCCGGCAGTGACACCAAGTCCGCGCCCAGCGCGGCGGCCGAGGGCGCGACCGCCAGCGCGACCGGCACCACCGAGGGCGGCATGACCGGCGACGAGCCCTTCGGCCCGGCCTGCGCCTCCGTACCGAAGGAGGGCTCCGGTTCCTTCGACGGCATGGCCAAGGACCCGGTCGCCACCGCCGCCTCCAACAACCCGGCCCTGTCCACCCTGGTCGCCGCCGTCAAGCAGGCCGGCCTGGTCGACACCCTGAACAACGCCAAGGACATCACGGTCTTCGCGCCGACGAACGACGCCTTCGCCAAGATCCCGAAGGCCGACCTCGACAAGGTCCTCGCCGACAAGGAGCAGCTGACCAACATCCTCACCTACCACGTGGTCGGCGAGCGCCTCACCCCGAAGCAGCTGGAGAACGGCACCTTCGAGACCCTCCAGAAGAGCACCCTCACCACCTCCGGCTCGGGCGAGTCCTACAAGGTCAACGGCAACTCCAACGTGGTCTGCGGCAACGTCAAGACGGCCAACGCCAACGTCTACATCGTCGACACCGTCCTGATGCCGAAGTAGCCGGTGGGCGCCCGGCCCGGGGGTGTATCCCTCCCGGCCCGGGGCAGGCGGGCCCGTGACGGACACGGAGCGACGCAAGGGAGCTGTTTCCTCATGACCGAGAACGCCTGGGCCTACCGCATCACCGTCGGCCGCATCACCGATGTGGACCTGTCGGGCTACAAGGTGGAGGCGACCGACGGCAGCATCGGCAAGGTCGACAAGCACTCCGACGAGGCCGGTTCCGCCTACCTGGTCGTGGACACCGGCCCGTGGATCTTCGGCAAGGAGGTCCTGATCCCGGCCGGCACCGTCACCGAGATCGACGTGGAGCAGGAGAGGGTCCACGTCGGCCTGACGAAGGAACAGATCAAGAACGCACCGGAGTTCACCCGGGACCAGCACCTCCAGGACATCGAGTACCGCCAGCAGCTGGGCGGTTACTACGGTTTCATGCCGCCCATGTGACGGACGGGGCGGACACACCGAAGGGGGTGGGGGGGGGGCGGCGCCCCCCCGCACCCCCAAGTCCAGCACGA
>NZ_JBEYVX010000184.1:0-1877 GCF_040644195.1 Streptomyces sp. NPDC047014
ATCCTCACCGACTCCGGCACCGGCCTCCTCTACTCCGCCATGCGCGGCGTCCGGGCACGCCGCCGGCGTTTCAGCCGCCTCGGGCGCCTCAGGTGCCTCAGGTGCCTCAGGCGTCGCCGGTGAGTCCGTGGCCCAGCGGGTAGCGGCCCGGCACCGGGACGGGCAGCCGCCCCCGGGGCCGCGCCGCGCCCGCCAGGACCCGGGCCGCGGCCCGCAGCTCCACGTCCGTCCAGCAGTACGTGGCCAGTTCGGCCGCGCAGTCCGGCAGCCGGGCCGGGTCGTAGGGGTTGCGGATCGCCACCAGCACCACCGGCACCCCCGTGGCGATCAGCTCCGCCACCAGGGTCCGCTGCGGGCTGTCCCCCTCGGGCACGTTGTACGTGCACACCAGCACGGCCGCGTGACCGGGCGCCGCCGCCACCGCGCGGGCGGGCGCCACCGCCGTGGCCCGGCAGCCCAGGGCGGCCAGCTCCCGGGCCAGTACGACCGTAGGGGGTCCCGTCGTACCGGAGGGGGAGACCGGGTCCGTCCCGGTGACCAGCAGCCGCGGGGCGGCGGAGGCGTCGAAGGGGATCAGCCCGCCCGGGTCGGCCAGCAGGGTGGTGGTGGCCGCCGCGATCCGGTCGGCCGCGGCGAGATGCTCCGGGGCGCCGACGACCTCGTCCACCGCCCCGGGCGAGGGCGCCTCCTCGTCGAACAGGCCGCGCCGGGCCTTGAGTTCCAGGATCCGCAGGACCGATTCCTCGATCCGGGCCACCGTCAGCTCGCCCGAGGCGACGGCCTCGCGCACACTGCGCTGGGCGAGCGCCAGGTCCGGCGGGTTCAGCAGCTGGTCGCAGCCCGCCAGCAGGGCCAGCACGGGCACGCGGTCGTCCCCGTACTTCTGGCGTACCCCGGCCATGTCCAGGGCGTCGGTGACCACCACCCCGCGGAAGCCCAGGCGTTCGCGCAGGATGCCGGTGACGATCGGCCGCGAGAGGGTGGCCGGGTCCCCCGAGGGATCGAGCGCGGGGAAGACGATGTGCGCCGTCATGATCGCGTCCACCCCCGCCCGCACCGCCGCGCGGAAGGGCGGCTCGTCCAGCTCCTCCCAGGCGGCCCGGCTGTGCCGCATCACCGGCAGCCCCACATGGCTGTCGGTCTCGGTGTCCCCGTGCCCGGGGAAGTGCTTGGCGGTGGCGGCCACCCCGGCGCCCTGGTAGCCGCGGACCTGCGCGGCGACCAGCCGCGCGACGGCCTGCGGGTCGGAGCCGAAGGAGCGGACGCCGATCACCGGATTGGCCGGGTTGACGTTCACGTCCGCCACCGGCGCGTAGTCCTGCCGGATGCCCATCGCGGCCAGTTCCGTCCCGGCGATCCGCGCGGCCCGCCGGGCGTCCGCGGCGGAACCGGAGGCGCCGAGCGCCATCGCCCCCGGGAACAGGGTCGCGGGCCGGCCGATCCGGGCGACGGCCCCGTGCTCCTGGTCCACCGACAGCAGCAGCGGGACCCCGGCCCCCGAGCCGGTGGCCGCCCGCTGGAGCCCGGCGGAGAGCTCCGCGATCTGGCGCGGGGTACGGGTGTTGTGGGCCCAGGCGAAGTAGACCACCCCGCCGAGGTGGTAGCGGGAGACCAGCTCGGCGGCGGTGCGCACGCCGAACTGCGCCTGGTTCTGCGCGGCGTCCTCCGGGTCGGGCCCGGTCGCGGCATGCCCGTACACCCGCGAGACGAAGAGCTGGCCGATCTTCTCGGCGAGGCTCATCCGCCCGAGGATCCGGCGCAGCCGGGCGGGGTCGGGACGCCCGCCCCGAGGGGCTTCGGGGTTGCGGGCGTCGTCGGCGGGCCGGGCCGCGTCCGCGGTGGCGCCGACGGCGCCGGCGGCGGCCGAGACGGCGGCC
>NZ_JBEYVX010000186.1:0-1427 GCF_040644195.1 Streptomyces sp. NPDC047014
AAGGCTGAGACCTGATGCCGAGCCGATTGTGGTGAAGTGGATGATCCTATGCTGTCGAGAAAAGCCTCTAGCGAGTTTCATGGCGGCCCGTACCCTAAACCGACTCAGGTGGTCAGGTAGAGAATACCGAGGCGTTCGGGTGAACTATGGTTAAGGAACTCGGCAAAATGCCCCCGTAACTTCGGGAGAAGGGGGGCCATCACTGGTGATCGGATTTACTCCGTGAGCTGGGGGTGGCCGCAGAGACCAGCGAGAAGCGACTGTTTACTAAAAACACAGGTCCGTGCGAAGCCGTAAGGCGATGTATACGGACTGACGCCTGCCCGGTGCTGGAACGTTAAGGGGACCGGTTAGTGATCTTTCGGGGTTGCGAAGCTGAGAACTTAAGCGCCAGTAAACGGCGGTGGTAACTATAACCATCCTAAGGTAGCGAAATTCCTTGTCGGGTAAGTTCCGACCTGCACGAATGGCGTAACGACTTCTCGACTGTCTCAACCATAGGCCCGGTGAAATTGCACTACGAGTAAAGATGCTCGTTTCGCGCAGCAGGACGGAAAGACCCCGGGACCTTTACTACAGTTTGATATTGGTGTTCGGTTCGGCTTGTGTAGGATAGGTGGGAGACTTTGAAGCAGCCACGCCAGTGGTTGTGGAGTCGCCGTTGAAATACCACTCTGGTCGTGCTGGATGTCTAACCTCGGTCCGTGATCCGGATCAGGGACAGTGTCTGATGGGTAGTTTAACTGGGGCGGTTGCCTCCCAAAGGGTAACGGAGGCGCCCAAAGGTTCCCTCAGCCTGGTTGGCAATCAGGTGTTGAGTGTAAGTGCACAAGGGAGCTTGACTGTGAGACCGACGGGTCGAGCAGGGACGAAAGTCGGGACTAGTGATCCGGCGGTGGCTTGTGGAAGCGCCGTCGCTCAACGGATAAAAGGTACCCCGGGGATAACAGGCTGATCTTCCCCAAGAGTCCATATCGACGGGATGGTTTGGCACCTCGATGTCGGCTCGTCGCATCCTGGGGCTGGAGTCGGTCCCAAGGGTTGGGCTGTTCGCCCATTAAAGCGGTACGCGAGCTGGGTTTAGAACGTCGTGAGACAGTTCGGTCCCTATCCGCTGTGCGCGTAGGAATATTGAGAAGGGCTGTCCCTAGTACGAGAGGACCGGGACGGACGAACCTCTGGTGTGCCAGTTGTCCTGCCAAGGGCATGGCTGGTTGGCTACGTTCGGGAGGGATAACCGCTGAAAGCATCTAAGCGGGAAGCCTGCTTCAAGATGAGTATTCCCACCTCCTTGAGAGGGTAAGGCTCCCAGTAGACGACTGGGTTGATAGGCCAGATGTGGAAGCCCGGTAACGGGTGGAGCTGACTGGTACTAATAGGCCGAGGGCTTGTCCTCAGTTGCTCGCGTCCACTGTGTTAGTTCTGAA
>NZ_JBEYVX010000187.1:0-1283 GCF_040644195.1 Streptomyces sp. NPDC047014
GATCCGGCCAGGTGGCCGATGTAGTCGATGCGGCCCTGGCCCGAGGAGAAGGCGAAGAAGCCGACGATGGCGACCTGGATGCCTTGCTGGCCGAACCGTTCGATCTTCCCCACGCACAGCGCGAGCAGCGTGAGGAGGCCGAAGGTCCACCCGTGGATGCCCGCGACAGCGGCCAAGGAGGCGGCGAGCGCGGCGCCCGCCGCCATCGCCACCAAGTACTGGACGCAGTCGCGCAGGGAGCGGTAAACGGTGGCTTGGAGCGCGACGAGCGCGGTGAACGGCGCGAACGTGGAGACGGTCGGCGGCAGCAGATAGCGGGCGATCACCCAGGCCGCCATGGCCGCGACCACGGACTTGATCCCGAGGATCAGCTGGTCCCGCTCGCTGCCGGAGCCGCGTACGGCCCGCCGGAAGTAGGCGATCCGCTCCTTCACGGCCTTCCGTACGCGGTTGCGCGTTCCATCCTTGTCAGGCACTGGCGACCACCCCGTTCCCCATGGGGCGCCTTCCCCTCACGGCTGCGTCAGACACGTGAGAGGCCGGTCTCCGGGCGGGGCGGGTGGTGCGGCCTGCCCCGGCGGCACATGCTGGTCTTCTTCGCGTTCACGTTCACGTTCGTGTTCGAGTTCGGCACGTTCCTGGGCGATCTCGCGCGTCAGGAAGAAGTTCAGGATCGTGCGGATGGCCGCGATGGCGGCCAGCTGGCCGATCTCGGTGAAGCTCGGCGCGACCGCTGTCCGCAGGACGTCACCCGCCAGCTGGAACTCCAGCCCCAGGACGAGAAAACGTCCCAGACTGAGGCGGATCTTGTTGAACTCCCCGATCAGGGAACGCCTGCGGAGGCCGGTGGCGGCGAACCGGGCGAACGCCCAGACGGCACCGGTGAAGATGATCAGCGCACCGGCCGCCTCGATGACGTGCACCAGCAGCCCGATCAACTCCTGTACGCCAGCCTCGGACACCGGCTCATCTGCCATGTTCATGGCGGCTCTTCTACCCGCCTGCCCGCTTCTACACAGGAAGGCTGGCTGCCGCTGAATCCGGCTCCGGCCGGGGCGTCGTCACCCCGGCCGGGCCGCCCGGGCTCAGACCTCGCCGCGCCAGGAGCCGGTCTCGCGGCCGCGCTCCTCGATGTACTCCTTGAACCGCTTGAGGTCACCGGTGACCTGCCGCTTGACGAAGCCGAGCTTGTCGCCGACGTTCTCCGCGAAGCCCTCGGGGTCGTAGTCCAGCTGCAGCATGACCTTGGTCTTGCTGTCGTCCAGGCGGTGGAAGGTGACCAC
>NZ_JBEYVX010000188.1:0-1232 GCF_040644195.1 Streptomyces sp. NPDC047014
GAGCCCGCCTGGGGCGCGCACGCCTCGGCCCCGCGAGGGGAGCAGGCGTGGGCCGCCTCGGGCTCGGCCCCTGGCGGGGAGCAGGCTTGGGGTGCGCAGCCTTCGGCCGCGCAGACCCCGGGCGCGACGTCCGGCGGGGACCCGGCCTGGGGTGCGCAGCGCCCGGCCGGGCAGTCGGCGGGTGTGCAGGCGCCGGAGGGCTGGTTCCGTGACGAGGCCCCGGCCTCGGCGCAGCCGCAGGCTCAGGTGCCGGCGCAGGACTGGTCGCAGGGCGGTACGGGCGTGCCCGCCGCCGGGCACCCGGCTCCCGCACAGGAGCTGGCCGCCCCGGAGGGCTGGTTCCGGGACGAGGCCCCGGCCCGGCCCGCGCAGCAGCCGGCCCCGGGCCGGAACCGGCCCGCCCCGGCGGAACAGACCGCAAACCTCCGCCCGATCCCCGGCCCCGCCGCAGAGCAGACCGACTCCGCTGCGGAGCAGACCGCGTATCTCCCGCCCGTTCCGGGCCTCGGCCAGGGGCCTGCCTCGGGGCAGACGGCCTTCCCGCCGTCGGCCCCAGGTGCCGGGCCCGGCTCCGCCGCTGAGCAGACCGCCTACCTCCCGCCCGTCGCGGCCGCTCCCGCAGGACGGACGGGCTACCCGTCGCCCGTTCCGGGCGCCGGGCCGGACTCCGCCGCCGAGCAGACCGCGTACCTCCCGCCCGTTCCGGGCCTCGGTCAGGGGCCTGCCTCGGGGCAGACGGCCTTTCCGCCGTCGGCCTCGGGTGCCGGCCAGGGCTCCGCCGCTGAGCAGACGGCCTACCTTCCGCCCGTCGCGGCCGCTCCCGCAGGGCGGACGGGCTACCCGTCGCCCGTCCCGGGCGCGGGGCCGGGCTCCGCTGCCGAGCAGACGGCCTACCTTCCGCCCGTCCCGGGCGCCGATCAGGCTGCCGCCGCGGAGCAGACCGCGTACCTTCCGCCCGTTCCGGGCCTCGGCCAGGGGCCTGCCTCGGGGCAGACGGGCTTCCCGACGTCGTCCCCGGGTGCCGACCAGGGCTCCGCCGCTGAGCGGACGGCGTACCTCCCGCCCGTGCCGGGGGGCGCCGGTGCGGGCCGGACCGCATACCCGTCGGCCGTTCCGCCCGCCGGGCCCGGCTCCGCCGCGGAGCAGACCGCGTATCTTCCGCCGGTGGCCGGCGGCCCGCAGGCCGCAGGGTCATCTCCCAGCAGTCTCTCGGCTGCGGACCGGTGCAGCCG
>NZ_JBEYVX010000189.1:0-1180 GCF_040644195.1 Streptomyces sp. NPDC047014
ACTCTCCCGGCATAATCACACTCTTCCCCACCCCGCCGCTCTTCCGATCTGGCCGGGCGGCGTCCCCGCGCCCCTCGGGCGCGGTGGCCTGCCAGGACACCACCCCGAGCGTGACGGCGGCGAGCGCGACTCCGGCGGAGATCAGCAGGGGCTTGACGGAGGACTTGGAGGAGGAGGAAGACATACGGATGCTCCGGTTCTACGGATGAGGTCGAGTACGGGCCCGCGCGCGCGGCGACGGGGCCCGGGGGCCGTAAGGGTCCCCGCGTGCGGTGGCTGGCCCGGGGGCCGTACGGGTCCGTGCGCGCGGCAGCGGGCCGAGGGCCATACGAGGCCGCACGCGGCGGCGGGCCCGAAAGGCGTACGGGGTCCGCGCACGCGGTGGTCCGAGGGGCCGTACCGGGCCGCACGCGGCGGCGGGGCCCCAGGAGGCCACGACGCGGGCGTACCGACGTGTACGGGTTCGGACCAGTGCCGGGCGGTCTCCGAGGCGAGGCGAGGCGGGGCTGAGCCCCACAGCCGGCCGGAGGACCGCTCGGCGGGGGCCTCTAGACCCGCATCACGGACAACTCCACCGGCCCGGGCGCGGCCCGCTCGGCCCCCCGCACCACCACCCGCCCGGGCAGCCCTATGCCCGCCCGCCCCACCACCGGCACCACCCGCGCGAGCGGCACCTGAGCATGCTCACCCCGAACCGGAACCCCAGGCACCCCACCCTGCTCGGGCACGGCAGGAGCACAGAAGGGCCCACCACCCAGGCCGACAGGACCGGCATGCGGCGCCTCGGGCAGGCCGGCCACACCCCGGACCGGCACCCGGCCAGAAACAGCACCCGCCTCCGTACCGGTCGCGGCATGACCGGAGGCGGACGCCAAGGTCCCGGCCGAGCCGAGCACCCCCGGGGCTACCGCCCCGGCAGAGGGCGCGGCCAGGAGCAACGATGCGCCACCGGCCGGTACGGCCAGCGGCAGCGGGGCGGCGCCCCCGGCCTCCGGCGCGGGCCACGACGCCGGGCCGCCGGACGGCGCGGACAGGCCGCCCGAAGCCGAGGCCGGCGTCGCGGGCCAGGACTCCGCCCCGGCGGTCACGCTGCTCCACGAGGACGTGAAGCGCTTCTACGACGGCTTCCCGCGGGACGCGCACCCGATGGCCATGCTGTCCTCCGTGGTCAGCGCGCTGT
>NZ_JBEYVX010000190.1:0-1120 GCF_040644195.1 Streptomyces sp. NPDC047014
CAGTCGGCCGCCCCGCCCGGCCCAGCCGTACGCCACCCCGCACGGCCCGCACGCTGACACCCCCACCCCACCGGCCTCCCACCGCGTCCCACCCCTTCGTCCACTCGGAGAGTGGCCGTTGGGCTGTCGCCTTGGACGGCCCGCACGAATTATGGATTCGAATTCCGGGATACAGAAAACGCCCGGCTGCGAAATTCTCGCAGCCGGGCGCCGGCACGGTGGATCAACCCCGCGCAAAAAGACCTAGGAGTACCAGTTGCTCGTACCGTTAACACTCAGTCGCACGTTTACAGTACCGCCCCCCGACGAGGGCACATTGACTGTAGGCGCGTAGCAGCCGCGAGTGAATCCCGGGTTGAAGGTTGTGCTGTTACACAGCGTGTTGCTACCGAAGCTCGATATGACCTCACCGGAGACTACGGCGGCGGCGGTCCCTGTGTGCTGAATGACGAGAACCACCTGCGTGTCATTGTTGGCGTTCGTGACGACACACGGCTTGAACTTGATGTTCGCGGAGATTGTGTGCGTCTTGTAGGGGAGGCAACTCCAGTTGCTGTTCGTGTTCACTTCCTGCCAGTTGGCAGCAGCGCTGGCCGGGGAAGCAGAGAAGGCGAGGGCTCCCGCAGCGGCGGCAGCAACCATAAGAGACTTGAAGCGCACAGTAATCCTATCCCCTCGATCCATTTGCCCGCCGCGCGATCGCTTAGCGGAGCATCCGTCTGAGCTGGCCCCATTGACTGGGAACCAACGCGGTGATCTTACGAAGATCCAACTTCAACAGACAGGAGCAATCCAGCCACAAAATGTCCACAAACGGCTCATAGGTGAGAGTTGCAGGGCCAACTTTCGGAAACCGCCGTTCGGCAGGGCGAGCATGAAGATCCTGCCGGTTTCTCGGCGATGACCAGCGGTCTTTTCTCCGCAGAGACAGCGAGGCAATCGATTGAATCCTTTGAAGTTGGCCGCTGGCGCCGCACCTGCCTTCGAGAGCGTGGATGTCCCGCATCCGCGTGCCCCGCAGCGGTCACCAGCAGCTGAACACTGGGGGCAGAAGATCCTCCAGCGCGCCCTCCTGCGCCAGGCCGAGGAAGTCGCCGCCCGGATCGAGGCCCTCACCGCG